>VXOS01000004.1 GCA_009839925.1 Chloroflexota bacterium | reverse complement strand
TGCCCATGTTGCCGCCGCCCGAGTTGATCGGGTTCGGCCCCTTGAGCGAGATGTCGCCCGCGTAGAAGTCGTGCGCGTCGCCGCGCTTCACCCCGCGCCAGCCGAACGCCTCGAGGAAGTACTGCGTGAACACCGCGAAGCCGTCGTACGGCGCGAAGACGTCGATGTCCTCGGGCCGCAGGCCCGAGCCGGCGTACGAGCGCCGCGCCTGGGTGTCCGTCCACTCCTCGGTGTCGTCCAGGGTCTGGACGAGGCTGCGCGGTGAGAAGGCGCTCTCCGTGTGGTCGAGGATGTAGACCGGCTTCTGCTTCATGTCCTTCGCGCGCTCGGCGGTGGTGACGATGTAGGCAGCGCCGGCCTGCACCGGCCGGTCGCAGTCGAAGATGCTCAGGTTCTGGGCGATCCAGCGGCCGTTGAGGTAGTCCTCCGTCGTGAACGGGCCGGGCTCGTGCTGCGCGTAGTAGCTGTACGGCCAGAGCAGCCCGTTGGCGTGCTCCTGGACTACGAACGGGGCCATGCGGTCGTGGTTGGTCCCGTACTTGCGGGCGTACTGCTCGAAGATGTAGCCCTGCAGCGACAGGCCCCAGCCGTACGGGTAGGTCCACTGATTGCGGCCCGGCGCGTCGAGGCTCGGGTTCTGGTGGTAGCGGCCCTCGATGTTCCCGTTCGGGTACGTCACGAGGCAGACCTCGCAGCGCCCGTCGCCCACGACCTGGGCGGCGAGTCCCATGAGGTTCCACAGGGTTTCGCCGTGGGAGTTCACGTAGGTGGCGTTCTCGAGGCCCATCTGCCTCCGCACCCACTCGGCCGTCACATAGGTGAGACCGTCCTCCGTGTCGTACGGCGGGTCGAAGAAGTCCCGCAGCGGCCCCCACTGCGAGCCGAGGCTGATGTGCCAGGCCTGCCCGCCGCCCGAGGAGACGACGCCGTCGACCTCGTCGGGGCTGATGCCGGCGTCTTCGATCGCCGCACGGGCGGCCTCGACGACCTTGGCGCCCAGCGTCTTGTCCATGCTGACGCCGTCCCAGCGGCGGTCGGTTTGCGCCGAGTGGCCCCGGCCGACGAGAGCGACCTTGCCTCGGTGCTCCCAGATGCCGACCGGATCCTCGTTGCGCTCCCAGTGAATCTGGCTTGCCATGAGTCGTGCCTTCCTAGGCTTTAGGTTCTGGGTCGAGTCTTCGTCGCGAGCTGAGCGTTAACCCTCTTCGATGACTCGCCACTCCGGGATCATCTGGTCGTCGGACACCGGGATGAAGTAGACCTCCACCTTCGCTCCGACGGGTACCTCGTTCACGGGCACGCCCGGGAGGTTCGAGAAGAAGTTGATCTTCGGGTCTTCCTCGAGCGAGATCACGGCGTTGTTGAACGGTTGCTCCTCATGCCAGGCCATGATCCGCGAGTCGTAAGTGACGGAGTAGCCGTTGATGAAACCGCGGCCGCTGGTCTCGAGCCAGTCGAGGTGGAGGTGCCAGCCGCACTCGCGGCAATCTTCCTCCGGTGGGAACTGCTTGTAGTCACAGATCTTGCAGTACTGGACGATCAGCCGCTTCTCGTTGCAGGCGTCCCAGAAGGGCTTGCTGACGGCGTCGGGAATCGGAATCGGTCGTGGCATGCCAGCCTCCTTGATTCGCGTATCGCTACCGCGTATCGCGTATTTGCCGGGGCGAGGATACAGCATCGCGGGCCGTCGCGCGGGCGACCTACTCGCGGTACTCGGAGAGATGCACGATTCGCGCCTCGTGGCCGTCGCCGTCCGCCTCGAGGATGGCGACGGTGCCGAGCTGGCGACGCTGCCACGGCAGCATCGTGCTGCCCGGATTGACGAACAGGATGCCCTGGTGCCGCTCCACCATGGGGACGTGCGTGTCGCCGAAGACGACCGCCTCCACCCGCTCGCCGAAGAACCGCTCGAGGTATTCGCCGAGCGGTTCGTCCGCGCCGACCTGGCGCTCGATGACGCCCGGCACCACCTCGAAGCCGTGGCCGATGATGATCAGCTCGTGCACCAGTCCGAGCGGACGCCCGCCCACGTCGATCACGCGCTTGTAACCAACGCGCGGGTCGCCGACGCAGGGCGCCGGCGGCACCTCCACCGCGATCACGGGCGCGATCCGCTCCAGCCAGTCGAGGCACTCCGAGGTGTAGACGTCGCCGGCGTGCAGGATGAGGTCGACGCCCTCGAAGGCGCGCGCGACCTCGACCGGCGGATGCTTGCCCATCGCCGGGGCGTGCGTGTCCGAGATCAGGCCTGCTCGCACGGGGGCTCCTCATCGTTGCCGCGCCGCCAGTGTGCCGAACCGCGTCCCATGGCGCATCAACCGCGAGGCGGCTGCGCGTAGAGGTCCGGCGGGGGAAGATGCGCTCGGCACGGGTCGGGCAGCTGGCGCCGAGGGACGAGGCAGATGAACGCAGTTCTGAAGTCAGCGGTAACCGTTCTGTCCGTCGCGCTGCTGTCGCTTGCGCTTGCGGGATGCACGTCCGAACCCTCGCCCGAGCCGACTCCGGAACCCACAGCCACGGCGGCGCCGGCGGTAACCCCCGCGCCTACTCCGGAAGCCACGCCCACAGCCACGCCGGCCGCCACACCAGGCCCGACGCCGACCGCCACGCCCACCCCGACATCGACACCCACCGCGACCGCGACCCCCTCGCCGGCGGCGTTCGAGCCCGGCGATCCGCTGCCCCTCGACCCCGCGGTCGTGAGCGGCACGCTCAGCAACGGCCTGACCTACTACATCCGGCACAACGAGGAGCCGCGCGAGCGGGCCCACCTCTCGCTGGTCGTCAAGGCCGGTTCCGTCCTCGAAGAGGAGGAGCAGCGCGGGCTGGCCCACTTCGTGGAGCACATGGCCTTCAACGGCACGGAGCGCTTCGCCAAGCAGGAGATCGTCGACTACATCGAGTCGATCGGCGGCACCTTCGGTCCGGACCTGAACGCCTTCACCGGCTTCGACGAGACGGTCTACTTCCTTGAGATACCGACCGACGACGCCGAGATCCTGGAGAACGCGTTCCGGATCCTGAGCGACTGGGCCTACGCCATCTCGTTCGACCCCGAGGAGGTCGAGCTGGAACGCGGCGTGGTGCTGGAGGAGTGGCGCCTCTCCCAGGGGTTCACCTCGCGCTTCCAGAACAACCTGATTCCGCTGCTCTTCGGCTCCTCGCGCTACGCCGAGCGGGCCCCGATCGGCCTCACCGAGGTCATCGAGAACGCTGCCGTGGAGCAGTTGAGGGTGTACTACGAGCGCTGGTACAGGCCGGACCTGATGGCCGTCGTGGCCGTGGGTGACGTCGATCCCGCCCTGATCGAGGCCAAGATCCGGCAGCACTTCGCACCGCCTCCCGAGGGCGAGGCCAGCCAGCCTCGCGCCGCCGTCGCGCCGCCCACCACCCTCCCGAGCTACGCCGTGCCGGACAACGCCGAGCCGATCGTTGACGTCTTCACGGATCCCGAGGCGCCCGGCACCCAGGTGACCCTGGTCCGCAAGGTCGCTCCCGAGACGGGGCGGGACGTGGTGGCCTTCCAGCGCGTCGCCGCCCAGGAGCTCGCGTTCATGATGCTGAACGCGCGGCTGTTCGAGCGGGGCCAGACGCCCGATCCCCCGTACCTCTGGTCGGGGACCGGGCGCTCGTCGTTCGTCAGAACCCTCGACATCCTGACCTTTACGATCGTCTCGGAGCAGACCGGGACGGAGCGCGGATTCGAGGCCCTGCTCGAAGAGCTCCAGCGCGCTGCCCGGCATGGCTTTACCGCCAGCGAGCTGGATCGCGAGAAGGCGAACCTGCGCAGCTCCGTGGAGAGCGCCTACAAGCAACGCGACCAGCAGCCCTCGGCCGGTCTCGCCGCCGAGTACCGGGAACATTTCCTCACGGGCACGCCGGCTCCCGGCATCGAGGTCGAGTGGGAGCTGTTCCAGGCCGTGCTCCCGCAGATCTCGCTGGCAGAGGTTGACGCCGTGGCGGCGTCCTGGACGGCGCCCGGGAACACCGTGCTGCTCGTCCTCGGCCCCGAGGCGATCGACCCGACCGGCGGGGATGCGCTGGCCGCGGTCTTGCAGACTCAGCTCGAGAACGCCGACGCACTGGCGGTGGAGGCGTACGCGGACACCGTCGGCGACGTGCCGCTGCTCGCGACCATCCCGACGCCGGGCAGCATCGTCGAGGAGGAGCAGGTCGAGGCGATCGACGCCGTCCGCTGGACGCTGTCCAACGGTGTCACGGTGATCGCGAAGCAGACCGACTTCCGCGACGACGAGGTGCAGTTCACCTCCTTTAGCCCGGGAGGACACTCGCTTGTCGCCGATGCCGACCACGTCTCCGCCCTCCACGCCGCCGCGATCGCGAACGGCAGCGGCGTCGGCGAGCACGACAGCGTCGCCCTCGACAAGCTGCTCGCCGGCAAGCGCGTCTCGGTGGCGCCCTTCATCAACGGGCTGTTCGAGGGTCTGGGCGGCAACGCCTCACCCGAGGACCTCGAGACGATGTTCCAGCTCGTCTGGCTCTACGCGACCGCGCCGCGGCTCGATCCGACCTACTTCGCGACCTACGAGGCGAGCCTGCGCAGCGCCGCCGAGACTCGCCCCACCCAGCCGGACGCGGTGCTCTACGACCGGGTGAACACCTTGCTGGCCCAGGAGCACTTCCGGCGCCGGCCGCTCAGCCTCGAACTGCTCGAGGAGCTCAGCCTCGATCGCGCGGAGGCGGTCTACGCCGACCGCTTCGCCGACCTCGGCGACTCGACGTTCGTGTTCGTGGGCGCCTTCGATTGGGACGAGCTGCGCTCGCTGACGGCCACCTACCTCGCCAGCCTCCCGTCCGGCGGGCGCAGCGAGCATTGGCGTGACGTGGGCATCTCCCCGCCGCAGGGCGTGGTGGACGAGATCGTCCGCGGCGGCATCGAGCCGCGGAGCAACACGATCTGGGTCTTCGCCGGCGAGGCGGAGTGGGCCGAGGGCGAGACGCTGGCGCTCGACGTGGCCGGCGAGATGCTCCAAACCCGCCTGCGCGAGCGGGTGCGGGAACAGCTCGGCGGCACCTACGGCATCTTCGTCAGCGGCCGCGCCAGCCTGCTCCCGGACTCCGAGTACCAGGTCGCGATCATCTTCGGCAGCGACCCGGCCCGCGTCGACGAGCTCCTCGGCGAGGTCGCGGTCGAACTCGACTGGCTGCGCGCAGGCGGCGAGCAGGACTACCTGGACTCGGTCAAGGAGCAGTTCCGCAGCTCCCGCGAGGAGCAACTGCGCGAGAACGGCTTCTGGCTCGGCCAGATCCGTAGCGCGGCGGAGCAGGGCCGGCCGCTCGATGACGTCAACCGCTTCGATGCCCGTCTGGACGCGTTGACGCTGGAGGACATCGCGGCCGTGGCCGGCCGCTCGCTGCCCGAGGACCGCTACGTGCGCGTCGCCCTGTTCCCGGAGGACGAGTAGCTAGCCGACCGGGGGCAGCCCTTCGAGGCGGCGGACGTCGTTCAGGGTCTCCATGACGCGCTGCCGGAACGGCGCGTACTGAACCTCGAACTCCTCGACGAGGCGCGAGTTGTCCATCAGGAAGAGACTCGACAGCTCGTATCCGCCCTCGTCCTCGCCGAACGTGATCTCCGCCTCCGGCAGGAACTCGCGCACGAGGTCGGCGAGCTCGCCGAGGTTCATCGAGTTCCCGCCCGAGTTGTAGATCGAGTGGGCCGTCTCCTCGGCGAGCGTGACGCGCAGCAGAACCTCGGCGATGTCTTCGACGTGAAGCGGCAGCGTCATCATGTCGCGGTAGGGGAAGTGGATGGGCTCGTTGCGTGCGGGGAGCACCTGGCACTGCACGTGGTTCAGCGAGCCTCGCACCTTGTCCGGGCCGGTGATGTTCGCGGGCCGCACGCCGGTGATCGCCATGTCGTAGGCGCGGTTGTACCAGTCCGCCTGGTGCTCGTTGAAGATCTTGGAGACCGCGTAGAGGGTCGTGCCGAGCCGGGCTTCCTCCTCCGTCACGAGGTGCTCGCCGTGCAACCGCTGCGGACCGTAGACGGCGAGCGAACTCGCGTAGACCACGCGCCGGATGCCGAGGATGCGAGCCGCCTCGAAGCAGTTGTCCATCCCGAGGATGTTGAGCCGCACCTGCGGGTGCGGGTCGTCCTCGGTCTGGCCCAGGGTGTAGGCGAGGTTGAGGACGCGGTCGGGCTTGCTCGCTACGAGCGCCTCGATCACGTCGTCCATGAGGGTGATGTCGCCGTGCGTGATCTGGATCCGGTCGCGAAGCGGGTCGAGCGCCGGTGCGTTCGGCGCGATGTCCATGCAGTGGACCTCGTGTCCGTGCTCGACCAGCTTGCGCATCACGCGCGTCCCGATGAAGCCGCTCCCGCCAAGTACCGCCACACGCATCCCGCACCAACCTTCCATGGCCCGGCGCCAGTGTAGCGCCGGGGAGATCAATCGTTGCGCGTTGCGAATCGGGCGCCGGCCGCGCAACGATCGGTCCGGGAGGTATGGCGATGGCGCAGCGGCCCCGGATCGTGGTGCTCGGCAGCATCAACATGGACCTGGTCGCCATCGCCCCCGCGCTGCCTCAGCCCGGTCAGACCGTGCTGGGAGAGAGCTTCGCCACCCTGCCGGGCGGCAAGGGGGCGAACCAGGCGGTCGCGGCCGCCCGCCTCGGCGCGCACGTCCGCATGATCGGCAGGGTGGGCGACGACACGTTCGGCCCGCTGCTGCTCGCAAGCCTCGAGGCGAGCGGCGTGCACGTCGACGACGTGGTGACCACGCCAGGTGCGTCGTCCGGCATCGCGGTGATCCTGCTCGACGCCGCCCGGCAGAACCATATCGTCGGCATCTACGGCGCGAACATGGCCTGCGACGAGGTGCAGGTAGACGCCGCGAGCCGCGCGCTCGACGGGGCGGACGCGCTCCTGCTGCAAATGGAGATCCCGCTCGATGTCTCCCTCGAGGCCGCCGCGATCGCCCGGGAGCGCGGCGTTCCCGTCATCCATGACCCCGCGCCGCCCTCGCCGCTTCCCGACTCGGCCTACGCGGCCTTCGACGTCATCGCTCCAAACCAGTCCGAGGCCGAGGTGCTGACCGGCGTCTCCGTCGACGGCCGCGACTCGGCGCGCGAGGCGGCGCGGATCCTGCGCTCGCGGGGCGCGGGGATCGCCATCGTCAAGCTGGGCGAGCAGGGTGTGGTTTACGCATCCAGCGATGGCGAAGGGCACGTGCCCGCCTTCGAGGTCAATGCAGTCGACACCGTGGCCGCGGGGGACGGGTTCGCCGGCGCGCTCGCGGTCGCGCTCGCCGAGGGGCGGCCGCTGGCGCGGGCGGTCCGCTTCGCCGCCGCCGCCGGCGCGCTCGTCGTGACGAGGCGCGGAGCGCAGGACGCGATGCCCGAGCGCGGCGAGGTGGAGCTGCTGCTGGCCTCGCAGCAGTGACGGAGCCGGTGCGCCCGTACCAACGACGAATCTCGCGGGTCGAGGGAACGATCCGGCATCGAGGCGCATATCTATTGTCAGGATGGTATTGGCGCGGGTTGATGCGAGGCGCGAACAACACCCCGGCCGGCCGGCGGAGGGCGAGGGGCGTATGACCGACGACGAGGCCGTCCTGCGCTGCCAGGACGGGGATCGCGAGGCCTTCCGCCACCTGGTCGAGCAGTACAAGGGCCCGCTCTTCGGCACCGCCTACCTGTTGACAGGCAACGCCGCCCAGGCCGAGGAGCACGTCCAGGAGACGTTCCTGCTGGCCTGGCGCGGCATCCGCACCTTCCGCCGCGGCAGCGCGTTCAAGCCCTGGCTGATGCGCATCCTGGTGAACGCCGTGCGCTCCCAGCAGCGCAAACGCTCGCTCGCGACGGTCCCCCTCGAGGAATCGATCCCGCTCGCTACGCCATCCAGCCAACACGAGGCAATCGAGGCGAGCGAAGACCGCCAGGCCGTGCGGCAGGCGCTCGCCCAGCTCAGTCCCGAGCACCGCCAGGTGGTGGTGCTGCGCTACTTCGCCGACCTCACGGTCGCGCAGGTCGCGCAGTCCGCCGGGGTGCGCGAGGGCACGGTCAAATCCCGGCTCCACAGAGCGCTCCGCCACATGCGTGAGCTGTTGGAGCAGTCCGGCGGGATGGAGGTCGCTGGCAATGGCGCGTAACGACTCACCCGATCACGAGCTGGAGCAACGGCTCCGCGAGCACTTCTCGGAAGAGGCGCGAGACCTGCGCGCGCCCGACGACCTCTGGGATCGCCTGGAGGGGCGCCTGGGACCACAGCAGGAACCACGCTTCGCCTTCTGGCGTCGCGCGATCGCGTTCACTGCCACGCGGGACTGGGTTCCGGCGGCGGCGGCGGCCGTGGTCGTCGTGGCAGTGGCGATTGGGGTCTGGGCCTTCGTCGGCAACCTCGGCGGCGACGACGGCGGGATCACGCCGATCGCGGCTCCCGCCTCCACTCCAACACCCGCGGCCACCGCCGCGCCCACCACCGCGGCGACCGAGGCGGCGACCGAGGCGGCGGCTGCCACTCCTGCCGCCACTCGGGCCGCAGCCACTCCGGCGCCCACGGCCGCGCCCGATCCGGCCACGAGGGCGACCCCACCGCCCGCACCGACGCAGGCCGCCACGCCGGAGCCGACGCCCGCCCCCACGGC
>VXOS01000111.1 GCA_009839925.1 Chloroflexota bacterium | reverse complement strand
CTCTCCCCCAGGAGAGGGGGCCGGATCGTGCGGGCCGGGGACCGGCGCGCGGAGCCGGGCTAGCGGCCCTCGTGCTCCACGATCAGCCGCGCGAGCTCGTCCGGGCGATCGAGCTCGATCCAGTGGCCCGCGCCCTCGAGGATCTCGAGGCGGGCGTCGGGCAGCTTCTCGGCGTAGAGCGCGCCGCTGTTCACCGGGACGATCGCGTCCGCGCTGCCCCAGACCAGCAGCGTGGGCGTGTGCACGCTGGGCAGCAGGTAGGGCAGCGCCATGTTGTGCATGTAGGGCTTCCAGCCGACGCGCGTCGTCATTTCGCGGTTGATGTCCCAGACCATCAACTGCTCGATGTCCGACTCCTCGCCGAAGTGCTCCTCGAACGAACCCTCGTCGGCGAAGCCGCTGCGCACGTAGTCCTCGTGGCTCACGAGGAACTGGTCGAAGATCTCGCCCTGCTCGGGCTTCACGCCCATCGCGCCGGCGAGCGTGAGCTTGTTGATGCGCGCCTGGGCGGTGGTGGCGAGCTCGGCGGCGACGTAACCCCCGAAGCCGAGGCCGACGACGCTCGCCGTCGGCAACTCGAGCTCGTCCAGCGTCAGACCGGCGAGCGCGACGATGTCGCGCACGTTGCGCGCCCACTCCGGGCGCTTCGACTTGCCGAAGCCCGGGAGGTCGGGAAGGTAGACCGTGAAGCTCTCCGCCAGGCGCTCGTAGAAGGGCGTCCAGGCGTGCGCGCCGATGTCGTGATGGATCACGAAGAGCGGGTCGCCGCTGCCGCCGGTGCGGACGAAGACCTCGCCGCCTGCGACCTCGATGGTGAGCTCCTGATGCGTCGTCGAGGCAGTCGTCATCGTGCTTCCCCCAGCTCGCGCCGCCGCTTGCGCGCCCGTGCCTGGCTCGCGCGGGGCAGCGGTTGCACATGGTGCCGCGTTGGACCGTTTTGCGCGAGTCCGCCTCCCGTGTAGCGATCCACGTTGTACGCGCGTGCGCCCGCCAACATACACTCTCGCGGGGCTCACGATGCGCCCCGGCAAGGATGAGCCCTTGGAGGCGACATGGAGATGACGGAGCAGCGCTCGTTTGTCGATCGGCTGATCGGCGCGGCGCGCCTCGACGGCAGTGTCTACGAGGAAGTCGAGCACGACCGCGACGCCACCGCCCAGGCGGCGATGGTCGTCGTCGCCGGCGCGATCGCAGCCGGCCTCGCAGGCCTCGGCGCCAACGGTGTTACGGGCTTGGTGCTCGGGGTCGTGCTGGGGCTGGTGAGCTGGGCGGTCTACGCCTCGCTCACGTACTTCATCGGTACGCGGCTGCTCGCCGGTGCGCAGACGAGCGCGGACTGGGGCGAGCTGGCGCGCACCCTCGGCTTCGCGAGTGCACCGCGCATCCTGCTGGTGATCGGCGTCGTGTCCGTGGTGAGCGGGCTGGTTACCGCAATCGTGGGCATCTGGTTGCTGGTCACGACGGTCGTCGCGGTGCGCGCTGCGCTCGATATCGGAACCGGTCGGGCGATCGCTGTTGCGCTGATCGGCTGGATCGCGCAAGGCATCATTCTCACTATCGCGTTCGGACTCGCGGGAGCCTGATAGCGCCCGCGCCCTCGCGCACGCTGGGGCGCGCGGGCAGGACGGGGGGCCGATGACGAGCGAGAGCGAGCAGGCCGCGCCGGCCCCCGGGGGCCCCCCCCCCCCCCCCCCGCACCCCCCCCCCCCCCCCGCCCCCGGGGGGGGGCGGGCCCCCCGCGGGGGGCCCCCCCCCCCGCCCGGCGTCGGGGGGGGGGGGGCGGGGGGGCCCCCGCCCCCCCACGCAGGCAAACGAGGCACGCGCCGTCGCTGCGGTGCAGAGCGGCGCGACCTGGGAGGAGGCGTGCGACGCCGTCCTCGCCGCGCTCGATCTCGACGCGCAGCCGGACCTCGCGCTCGCCTTTATCGACTCGCGCTTCTCCGACCACTACGGCGAGGTGCTAGAACGCCTGCGCACCGGGACGGGCGCGCGGCGGCTTGCCGGGGCGAGCGGGATGGGCGTGATCGGCCCCGGCCACGAGGCCGAGGACGAGCCCGCGATCTCGCTGCTGGCGCTCAGCCTGCCCGGCGCCACGATCACCACGCTCGCGATCGGCTCGAACGACGAGGCCGCAGCCGCGCTCCCGACCGTGGCCGAGACGGCCGCGCAGGCCTGGCTGCTTTTTGCCGACCCCTTCACCACCGATGTCGAGGCGCTGGTCGGTGCGATTGGACAGCGCAAGCCGGACGCGACGGTCCTGGGCGGGCTCGCCTCGGCGCAGCCGATGCAGCGCAACACCGCCGTCTTCCTCGACGGTGAGGTGCGCGACTCCGGCGCCGTGTTGGCTGGCATCGGCGGCGCCTTCGGCATCCACACGGTCGTCGCGCAGGGCGCCGAGCCGATCGGTCAGCCGTGGACGATCACGGAGTGCGAGGGCAACCTCGTGCGCACTATCGGATCGCGCCCTGCGCTCGAGGTGCTGCAGGAGACGCTCGCCGCGCTCGACGCACAGACCCGGGAGCGGGCGCAGCGCAACCTGCTGGTCGGCCTGGCGATGGACGAGTACCGCCATCAGCACGCACGCGGCGACTTCCTGATCCGCAACATCCTCGGCGGCGACCGCGAGAGCGGCGCGATCGCGATCAACGCCTCGCCTCGCCTCGGCCAGACGCTGCAGTTCCAGTTCCGCGACGCCGAGGCCGCCGACCTCGATCTGCGCGACCACTTGCGCGCCCTGCGCATGCGCCTGACGCCGGGCGAGCAGGTGCTCGGCGCGCTGCTTTGCTCCTGCAACGGGCGCGGCCAGGGCCTGTTCGGCGAGCCGCACCACGACGCCCGGGCGCTTGAGCAGGCGCTGGGCCCGACGCCGACCGCGGGCATGTTCTGCAGCGGCGAGATCGGCCCCGTGGCCGGCAAGACCTTCGTACACGGCTTCACCGCCAGCATCGCGCTGCTCACGATGCGCGGAAGCGAGTCGCGATGACGCGCGTCGTCGTCACGTTCGCCCTCGATCCCGAGCTGGCCGACCGCATCCGCGCCGTCGATCCGCGCATCGAGGTGTCCGTGCTCGGCCAGGACCTGCTCGACGCACTGCGCGGCAAGCGGCGCTTCCCCAGCGAGCTGCAGGCGGCCACGCCCCTCGACGAGATCCGGTCGGCGCTCGACGAGGCCGAGGTCATGTTCGGCTTCTGGAGCGGCGCGATGCCGAGCCTCGTGAGCCCCGACGACCTGCCGGGCGCGCTGCGCTGGGTGCAACTCACCTCGGCGGGCGCGGACCGCGTCGACCCGGATCTGATTCGGGCGGGGCTGACCTTCACGAACGTGAGCGGGCTGCACGCCACGCCGATCGCGGAGTACGTGCTGACCTACATGCTGATGTTCGAGAAGGGCTGGCCCGCACTGGCGCGCAACCAGGCGGCCGGCGTCTACGACCGCATGGTCATGCCGCGTAACCTCTCCGATCGGACCGTCGGCGTCGTCGGCATGGGCGCGATCGGCGCCGAGTGCGCGCGGCTCGCGAAGGCGATCGGCTGCCGCGTGCTCGCGATTCGCCGCTCGGTCACCGAGCGGCGGCCGGACGCGATCGCCGACGAGGTGCTGCCGCCGGGCGACCTCGACGTGCTGCTGGCGGAGAGCGACTACGTGGTGCTCGCCATGCCGCTGACCGAGGAGACACGCGGCCTGATCGGCGCCGGGGAGCTGCGCACGATGGGCGCACGCGGCGATCGCTCGTACCTGATCAACATCGCGCGCGGCGAGGTCGTCGACGAGCCGGCGCTGATCGAGGCCCTGCGCGACGGCGTCATCGCCGGGGCCGCGCTCGACGTGTTCTACCGGGAGCCGCTGCCGGCGGACAGCCCGCTCTGGGAGCTGGACAACGTGATCCTCACGCCGCACATCTCGGGCGGGAACGAGAACTACAACGAGGCCGCGACCTCGATCTTCTGTGACAACCTGCGCCGCTACCTCGCTGGCGAGGAGCTGCACAACATCATCGACCCCGATCGCGGGTACTGAGGGAGGTACGGGATGGCCGGTCTCGAACTGACGGGCTTCGAGGGCAAGGTGGCGGTGGTCACCGGAGCGGGCCGCATGCGCTCGATCGGCCGCTGCATCGCCGTGGAGCTGGCGAAGGCCGGTGCGGACGTCGTCATCACCGGCACCGGCCGCCCGCCGGAGCGCTATCCCGACGACGAGAAGGAAGCCGGCTGGCGCGACATCGACTCCGTCGCCGAGGAGGTCGAGGCCGCGGGCCAGCGCGCGTTGCCCCTCGTCAGCGACGTGAGTAGTCCCGAGGCGGTGCAGGAGCTGCTCGCGCGGATCCTCGAGGAATTCGGGCGGGTCGACTTCGTGATCAACAACGCGGCGTTCGCGCGCGGGCCGGACCGCATGCCGGCGGTCGAGATCCCGATCGACGTGTGGCAGCGGGTGATCGACGTGAACCTCAACGGCACGTTCTACATGTCGCACTACTTCGGTCAGCAGCTGATCGAGCAGGACGAGGGCGGCGCGATCGTCAACATCTCCTCGGTTGCCGGGAAGCGGCTGAGCGTCAACGCCTCCGCCTACGCCTCGAGCAAGGCGGGCATCCACGCGCTGACGGGTTGCATGGCAGGGGAGATGGGGCGCTATAACGTCCGGGTGAACACGATCTGCCCGGGTACCGTCGACACCTTCCGCATGGACGACATCCCGCGTGGCCGGATCTGGGACGAGCGCGTCGCGGCGGGCACGCCGCTCGGGCGCGCCTCGGACGGTTCGGACATCGCCTGGATGACGGTCTACCTGTGCAGCGATCAGGGGAACTGGATCACCGGCCAGAGCATCAACGTCGACGGCGGCGCGGTCGTACAGCACTAGCCGAGGCGATTGATACCTCGTTTAGGCGCGGTGCGTTAGGGTGACGCACGGATCGAGCAATGGAGAAGCAGATGTACAACACCATCCACGCGGGCCGCACCAGCACTCACCTCCTGATAGCGACGCTCTGCGCGGCGATCGCGCTCCTCGCGGGCGCGCTGACGCTTGACAACGCACGGCCCGCCGCTGCCCAGACCACACCGGACTGCGAGGCCATCGACCTCGGCCCGCTGGGCAGCGAGGACGGACTCGAGGCGAGCGGCAGCTGGACTACCGAGGACTGCGACTCGCGCTTCCGCATCGACAGCGATGCGCACACGTACCGCTTCGAGGTCACCGCGCCGGGCAGGGTCAGGATCGAGCTGGGATCGCGCGACGCCGACTCGCAGCTCTACCTGCTGACCGAGGACGAGACCCGCATCGCAGACGATGACGACGGTGGCGCAGTCGTGGATTCGCGCATCGAGCGCGATTTCGTGCCCGGGGTCTACTTGATCGAGGCCACTACGGTCGGCGGGCGCACGCGCGGGCCGGCGGACTTCACACTCTCGATCCGCTATCTCAGCGGCTGCGAGCCGATCGACCTCGGCGTTCTCGAGCTCGGAGGCGACCTGACCGCAGAGGGCACCTGGTCGCTCGATGGCTGCGGCTCACGCATCGTCAGCAGACACCCCGCCCACAACTACACCTTCACCCTTCCCCAGGACGGTCGCGTGCTGATCGACCTGACGTCAGAGGACGGCGACCCCGTGCTCTCCCTGGCGTCGCCGGAGCGAGGCGTGATCGGCGCCAACGACGACGGTGGCGCGGGCATCAACTCACGGATCGAGAGCTACCTCCCGGCGGGTCTGTACCTGATCGAGGCGACAACCTACCGGGAGCGCGATCTCCAGCCCCTGTCCAGCGACTTCGAGCTCGTCGTGCGGTGGCTGGACGAGGAGGAGCTGCAGCGCGGCTACGACCTCAAGGTCGAGGCGATCCACACCCCCGATCAGGTGATCGCGGGCGAGCCCTTCGCCATCGACTACCGCGTCGGCAACCTCGGGCTGGGCGACCTGCCCGACGACGGGTCGTACACGCTCGCGTACGCCCGCGGACCGTGGTGGGTGACCGATATTGGAGAGGAAATCGAGGCCTCGCCGGAACGGTGGCAGGCCGGCGTTTCGTACCACTCGGACGCCGTGACGGCGAGCGCGACGAGCGTCGCGATCGGCGAGCTGCAGTCGTTCGAGCTCACGATCCGCGACCCCGGCCCGGCCTGGGTGTTCGTCGGGCTCCTGCTGTTCGACGAGGACGAGGAGGAGATCGGGTTCAGCGGCGCCTGGCGCAACCTGATGGTCGTGACCGGCCCGACCTTCGACCCGGTGACCATCAGCATCGACGACACGGACTACATCGTCTCGGCGATCCCCAGCGAAGGTGTCGAACCGAGCGACGAGGATGAAGAGGGCGTCGAAGAGGGCGCCGTGATTCCCGAGGTCACCCTCGCCGACGATCCGGAAGCCGAGATCGACCCGAAGATCGAGGCGCGGGCGATCTACATCGCCGCCGTTCAGGAGTACCTGCTCGCCGGCATCTTCGAGCGCCCGCTGATCGCCGCGCTCGGCGAGCCGGGCGAGGCGGCCGGGGAGCCGGTTAGCCTCGACGACCTCTCAAGGGGGACACTGCTTGCGGAGATTGGCCGCCTCCAGGCGGACGCGCTGGCCGCGTCCGGGCTCATCGAGGCGCTCGGCGGGGACGAGTTGTTCACCGCCGTGCCCGCTGAGGATGTGCTGCTCGGCTCGGCGCAAGCAGCAGCCGACTCCTACGCGCCCCTGGCCGCCGCCTGGACGGCGCTGCAGGCACGGGTCGCTGAGGGCGAGGGGCTCACACTCGAAGAGGCTCTCACGGTGCACATGCAGCTCACGTACGCCGAGGGGGTCGTGTCGCCGGCCGTGACGGCAGGGGCGATCGTCGAGGCGACCCGCTCCGCCGCCGAAGGTGAGCCGCCCGCCGTCGCTGAGTGGCTGACCGCGGATCTCTCGGCGCGGGCCGGCTGCGGCGCCGGCCCCGCCCAGCTGCGCGCAGCCCTCGCGGCAGCGGACGCGGCGGACGTGGCCGCGCTGCTCGCGCTCGACGGGGAGCTGCGGTTCGCGCTTCCGGTCTACCGGTACGCGACGAACGCTGCGCTCTGCGCCGCGTACCGAGCCAGCGGCACCGTCTCGCGGTTCATGGACCAGTTGGGGATCGAGGACAGCGCGGAGCACCACCGCCTGATCCCACCACCTCCGCGGGAGCCGAAGGCCGCGCCGGGGCCGCAGCGGCTGCGCATCATCGTCCAGCTCGCCGAGGATGGGCGGCTCGAGCACGCCGTCGAGTTCGCGGACGGCGAGACGGTCGTCCCGAGGAAGCGGTTCCTCGAGACCGACGCCGAGGTCGACGTTTGGAAGATCAGCACCTTGATCTCGCGGGATGACTGGCCCGTCGGCTGGATCCGCGCCCGGCGCCTCGCCGACGGCCGCGTCGAGATCGGCTTCCGGGACGCCAACGGCGTCGCGATCGCGCCGGACGTCCGCTTCGTGCCGGCCGACCTGCGGGAGGGCGAGTGGATGCGCAGCAGCGAGTTCGTGGCGCCGCCGCAAGACGGCGCGGGGCGGCCCGCGTCCGGAACGGACTCGGAGATGGCGGACGGACCCCCTCGCTTCCCGGTCACGGGAGGCGGGGGATGATCCCGCCAGGAGCAGCCACGCCGCCTCGCTTTGACTCGACGGGCGGGGCGGCGTAGCGTTGCGCCGCGCCCTCGGACGGCGGGGGCATACGACGGAACGCACGAGGACACGCAAGGAGACTGCACGCATGGCCGTACTCGAAACCCGCATGGAGGGTCACACCTTCGTGATGACCCTCAACCGACCCGAGTCGATGAACGCCTTCAGCTCCGAGCTGATCGCCGCGGTCGGCGAAGCCTGGAAGCAGGTCCGCGACGACGGCGACATCCGCAGCGTTGTCATCACCGGCGCCGGCGACCGCGCCTTCAGCGCGGGCGCAGACCTCAAGGAGATGGCGCAGCGCAACGCCGCCGCCGGCGGCGCGCCCCAGCGCAACACCTTCTGGGACCAGCCCGAGCCCCAGCTCTACCGTGGCCTCGAGCTGTGGAAGCCGATCATCGCCGCCGTCAACGGCTTCGCCCTCGGCGGCGGCTGTGAGACCGCGATGGCCTGTGACATCCGCGTCGCCTCGGAGACCGCCAGTTTCGGCCTCCCCGAGGTCGCCCGCGGCATCATCCCCGGCGCCGGCGGCACGCAGCGCATCGGGCGGCTCGTGCCCTTCGGGATCGCGCTCGAGCTGCTGATGACCGGCCGCCGTATCCCGGCCGACGAGGCGTACCGCATCGGCCTCGTCAACCACGTGGTCCCGCCCGACCAGCTGATGGACAAGGCGCTCGAGATCGCCGCCGAGATCGGCGCGAACGCCCCGCTGGCCGTGATGGCGGCGAAGGAAGCGGCCTACCGCGGCCTCAACACCACGCTGGCCGAGGGTCTGCGCATCGAGAACTTCGAGTCGCAGGCGATCCGCTACACCGACGACGCCAAGGAGGGCCCGCGCGCCTTCGCCGAGAAGCGCGAGGCCAACTACCAGGGCCGCTAGCGCCCCCGACCTTCGGTGAGAGCTTCCGGGGGCGCCCCCCCGGGGGGCGCCCGGGGGGGCCCGCCGCGGCGGGGGCGCGGGGGGGGGGCGGGGGGGGGGGGGCTTGGGGGGGGCGGGGCGGGGGGGGGGCCG
>VXOS01000213.1:2669-8750 GCA_009839925.1 Chloroflexota bacterium | reverse complement strand
GGCTTCGCGCGGCCTGCGCCGGGGGGCGTGGCGGGGGGGCGCCGGGGGGGCCGGGGGCCGCGGCGCTGGGGGGGGGGGGGGGGCCCCGGCGCCCGGGGCCGCCGCCGGGGCGGCGTCCGGGGCGGCGGGCGTCTCGATCCGCCCGGGTGAGGGCTGGTCGGCGACGGTGGCCTCGATCAGCCGGCCCGCCGGGTCGAAGCGCCGCTGCAGCGAGCGGCCTGCCGGCGGAGCCTTGAGCGGCGGCTGGTCCACGCCGTCATCGCTGCCGTAGGACAGCGCGTCGATGATCGCGCCGTTCTGCGTGGCGAGCACGATGCGGTCGCCGGAGTTGCCGAGGCCGTTGAACAGCCCGCCGCCCTGCCGCAGCGCGATGGCGTCCCTGATCTCCGCGCGCGGCCCCGCGATGACGATCGCGGCGCCCGGAGGGAGCGTCAGCGTCGGCAGGGCGATGCGGCCGTGGTTGTCCGCGAGGATCAGCCCCGCGAGCGGGACGGCGGCCGCGCCGACGTTGGTGACCTCGATCCACTCGTACTCGGCGTCGGAGCCGCTCTGGACCGGGTCGGGCAGCAGTTCCGTGATGCGCAGCAACACCGCCGAGGCGCTGCGCAGGTGGTAGGGCTCCAGCGCTGCCGTCGGGGGTGTCCCCGCGGCAGCGGTTGCCGAGGCGGCGGCCCCGTCCGGCGACGGTGACCCGGAGGTCGCATCGAGGGCGGGCGGAATCGGCACGGGCTGCGGGCCGGCGGTTGGCACGAAGGAGACGTCGTCGGCGTGGAGGACGGCGGAAGCCTCACCCGCGGGGCGCAGCATGATGCGCAGCTGCGCGCTGCGCGCCTCGTCGGGCGCGCGGATCGCGCCGGTGGTGACGGCGGCGAAGGAGTCGCCGACGCCCTCGATTGCATCCGAATCGGCGACGGAGAGCTGCGCGCCGCTCGCGTCGTCCGAGGCGTACCAGGCGATGCGGAGGCGGGCGAGCAGCACGTTCGAGACGAGGCGCAGCCGGCCGCCGGCCTCATACCAGCGACCGCCCGCTACGGTGAAGGACTGGTGCAACCACATCGTCGCGCCACTCCGCGAGGTGAGCACGACGGCCCGCGAGTCGCCCTCGGAGGAGGCGATGGCGTCTCCGCCGTGGACGCCCCAGCCGTACGGCGCGTCGCCGGGCAGTTCGAAGTCGCCGTTGGTGAGGGAGGCGAAAAAGGATGGCGCCTCCTCGGGAGCGAGTGCGGCGGCCTCCGGCGGCTGGTCCGGCGTCGCGGGAGGTGGAGGCGCGGTGCGCGCGAAGGACACGCCGTCGGCGAGGAGAGTCGCCGGGGACTCAGCGGCGGGGAGCAGCATGATCCGGAGCTGTGCGCTGAGGGCCTCGGCGGGTGCTCGAATCGGGCCGGTGGCAACCGTGGCGAAGGAGTCGCTCCCGCCCTCGAGCTCCTCGGAGTCCGCGACGGAGAGCTGAGGCCCGCTCGCGTCGCCCGAGGCGTACCAGGCGACGCGAATACGGGCGAGGTCCGTGCCGGCGCCGGGCCGAAGTCGCCCGGCTGCTTCGTACCAGCGCCCACCCTCGACGGCGAACGACTGATGCAGCCAGGCGGTCGCCGCGCCCGTCGAGGTGAGCAGCGCGGCCCGCGAACCGCCTTCGAACGTGACGAGAGCGTCCCCGGCGTGGGCGCGCCAGCCGTACGGCGTTTCGCCCGGCAGCTCGAAGTCGCCGTTGGTGAGGGCGACGAAGAATGAGGGCGCCGCCGTGGGCGGCCGCAGCGATTGCGTGGGTGGGGTCTCGGAGGTCACGTCCGGGGGCGGCGGAGCGGTGCGAGCGAAGGATACGTCGTCGGCGCGCAGGACCGCCGGAGCTGCGTTCGCCGGGCGGACCATCACCCGCAGCTCCGCACTGCTTGCGTCGTCGGGCGCGCGGATCGCGCCGGTGGAGACGCTCGTGAACGAGTCGCCGACGCCGGTGAGTTCCTCGGAATCAGCTGTGGAGAGCTGCGCGCCGCTCGCGTCGTCCGAGGCGTACCAGGCAACACGGATGCGGGCGAGCGAGGCGTTGGAGACCGCGTGTAGCCGCCCGCCGGCCTCGTACCAGCGCCCGCCCTCGACGGCGAAGGACTGGTGCAGCCAGGCCGTGGAACTCCCTCGCGAGGTGAGGGTGACGCTGCGTGAGTCCCCGTCGGAGACGACCAGGACGGCGCCCGCGTGGGCGCGCCAACCGTAGGGCGTATCGCCGGGCAGCTCGAAGTCGCCGTTCGTGAGTGCCACGAAGAACGTCGGCATCGCCTCGGGTGTCGGCACCGACACGGGCGTCCTCGTGGCGGGTGGACTCGGCGGCGGCGCCGTGCGTGCGAAGCGCAGGTCGTCCACGCGCAGCACCGCCGGAGCCTCGCTTGCGGGGCGGAGCATGACCCACAGTTGCGCGCTCCGCGCGTTGTCGGGTGCACGAATCGGGCCTGTCGAGACGACCGTCGGAGCGGCGCCAACGCCGGCGAGCGCTTCGGAGTCGTTCGTGGAGACCTGCGCCCCGCTCGCGTCGTCCGAGGCGTACCAGGCGACGCGAACGCGCGCGAGCGCCGCGTTGGACACGGGCCGAAGCAGGCCGGACGCCTGGTACCAGAGTCCGCCCTGGATGGCCACGGATTGGTGAAGCCAGGCAGTTGTTCGTCCACGCGAGGTAAGCGCGACGGCTCGCGAGCCGCCCTCGGACGCCACGCGGGCGGCGCCTGCGTGGGCGCGCCAGCCGTACGGGGTAGCGCCGGGCAGTTCGAAGTCGCCGTTGGTAAGCGAGGCGAACAAGGAGGGCTCGGCTGCGCCAGTCGCTGTCGGCGTGGCGGTTGCCGTCGGGGTCGCGGTGGGCGTCTCCGTTGGCGGAGGCGGGCCGGCCGTGAGCTCCGCGGAGTCCACGTAGAACACAGCGCCGCTCCCCACGGTCTCCGCCGTCACCAGCAGGCGAGCGTGCGCGGCGCCGGCAGGGGCCGTGACCGAGGCGACCTCGACGAGCTGCCAGGCTGCCGTGGGCGCCTCGAGCCGCTGGGCGACCGGGACGCCGACCCGGGCGCCCTCGGTGCTGACGAACTCGATGCTCAGCTCCATTCGAAGCACCGAGGAGCCGGGGGCTCCGTCGCCGGTGCGGAGCGATGCGTGCGCCGTGTGTTCGGCCCCTGGCTCGACCTGCACGCGCCAGTAGTGGGTCATCAGCGTCACGCTGCCCGGCCTGCTCGCGGTGACCTTCGCCGCGGAGTCGCCTGACTGAACCGGGTCGTCGACCACCTCGAGGGCTCCGCCGGCGGGGTCCCCCCAGCCGTCGTCGCCGTCCTCGAAGCCCCCATTCGGCAGCAGGTTCGGTGGATCGGCCGGGGATTGCGCGTGGATGGCGCTGGTGGTGAGGGCGACAAGTGCGAGCGCGCCGACAAGCAGCGCCTGCGGTCCGGAACGCCGCAACGCGATTCCCCTGCCTGTGCGCCGACGAGGGAACGAGGCCACCCGCCACTCCCGCACACGGGGCAATCGGTATCACATATTCATGCTGAGACCAACTATTGTCAGCAGTGGCATGTCATTGGCGGCAGGGGGGTTCGCCGGTGCCCAGCGGCGCCTGGTCCGTGCGCGTTCGTCTCGGCGTCTCGCTAGCGGCGGGGTGGCCCGGCGTGCGTGCGGCCGCCGTGACCGTCGTCGTGTGCGGCCTGATGTCCGGCGCTCCCGCTGTCCTGGCTGCCGACGAGGCGGCGAGCGCGCCGCGAGCTGGCCGACTGCACCCACCAGGCCTCCACGACAATCACCCACCCGGCGCCTTCGATGATCTCCCGGCGCAACAGACGCCGACACTCGAGGACGACCTGCCGGACGTCTCGCTGACACTCGGCGGCGCGTCTCACGCGGTGGACGTGGCCGGCTACTTCAGCGAGAGCGTGCATGGGTACGAGATCGCAGCAGCTCCAAGTGGCATCGTCCGCATCTCGCGGTCGGGGACGGTGATCACCCTCGAACCGCTCGCAGTCGGCTCGGCGACCGTCACCGTCAGGGGCCGGAAGGTGGGCGGCAGCGAGCGCAAGCGCTTCGTGGTCACGGTGGCGGCGATGGTCGCCGCCCCCACCGCGAGCGGCAGCATCGCCGCCCTCACCCTCACCGAGGGCGCTACCTGTGCGGTGACGGCCTCGGACTACTTCGAGGGCGAGGGGATCACGTACACGGCGACGTCCCCGGACACAGGAGTGGCGACGGTCGAGGTCGCCGGCTCGGACGTGACCGTGACCGCAGTCGCCCCCGGGAGCACGACCATCACCGTGACGGCGACGAACTCGGGCGGAAGCGCGGAGCAGGGTTTCGCCGTCACGGTGCTGCCGCCCGCTCCGGCGACCGTCGGCAGCATTGAGGCCCTGACCCTTGCCGAGGGCGAGACGCACGTCGAGGACGCCTCGGACCACTTCAGCGGCGACGGGATCACCTACACGGCGGAATCCTCGGACGCCGCGGTCGCCACCGTGACGGTGGAGGGCGCGACGGTCACGGTGCGGGCGGCTGATCCGGGAGCGGCGACCGTCACAGTGACGGCGACGAACGCCGGCGGGAGCGCGGAGCAGCCCTTCGCCGTCACCGTCCAACTTCCCGCCGTCACGCTCACGCGAGGCGACACACGGACACTTGAGCTCTCGGACCACTTCGGAGACGGAGTGACCGGCTACGACGCTTCGGTCTCGCCGGCAGGCATCGTCGGACTGGCCCTGGCCGGCTCGCAGTTGACGCTCACCGCTCTCGCCGATGGCAAGGCCACGGTCACCCTCGAGGTGACGACCGCCGACGGCGCTGCGGAGCATCGCTTCGGGGTCACGGTGCTGCCGCCCGCGCCGGCGACGGTCGGCAGCACCGTGACGCTGACCCTCGCCGAGGGCGAAACCCACGCCGAGGACGCATCGGACTACTTCGGCGGCGAGGGGATCACTTACACGGCCGAGTCCTCGAACGCCGCGGTCGCCGCCGTGGCGGTGCAGGGCACGACAGTCACGGTGACGGCGGTCGCGGCAGGCAGCGCGACGGTGACGCTCAACGCGACGAACGCAGGCGGGAGCGCCGGGCAGTCCTTCGCCGTCACTGTCGAGCTCCCCTCCATCACCCTGATGGAGGGCGGAACGCGGACGATCGAGCTCGCCGACTACTTCGACGCCGATGTCACCGGCTACGAGGTGACGGTCTCGCCGTCCGGCATCGTCCACGTCTCGAGATCGGGATCGCAGCTCGCGCTCGCGGGGTTCGCCGCCGGCGAAGCGACGCTGACGGTGACGGCGACGAACGCGAGCGGGAGCGCGACGCAGGCCTTCGCCGTCACGGTGTCTGCGGCGCTATCCGCTCCTTCGCCTGTCGGTAGCATCGAGGCGGTCACGATCCTCGAGGGCGGCACGCACGTCGAGGACGCCTCGGACCACTTCGCAGGCGCTGGGCTGACGTACACGGCGGAATCCTCGGACATGGCCGTGGCGACGGTCACGATTGCGGGGGCGAGCGTCACGGTGACGGCGGTCGCGGCGGGCGAGTCGACGCTGACGGTGACGGCGACGAACGCGGGCGGGAGCGCGACGCAGGCATTCGCCGTCACGGTGCCCTCGGCGGTATCCGCTCCTGCGGCTGCTGGCAGCATTGAGGCGGCCACGATCATTCAGGGCAGCACGCACGTCGAGGACGCCTCGGTGTACTTCGCGGGCGCTGGGCTGACGTACACGGCGGAGTCCTCGGACGACGCCGTGGCGACGGTCGAGGTGGCTGGCGCGAGCGTCACGGTGACGGCGGTCGCGGCAGGCAGCGCGACACTGACGGTGACGGCGGCGAACGCGGGCGGGAGCGCGACGCAGGCGTTCACCGTCACTGTCGTGCCGCCGGCGCCCGCGACTGTTGGCAGCATTGAGGCGGCCACGATCATTCAGGGCAGCACGCACGTCGAGGACGCCTCGGTGTACTTCGCGGGCGCTGGGCTGACGTACACGGCGGAGTCCTCGGACACGGCCGTGGCGACGGTCGCGGTGGAGGGGGCGAGCGTCACGGTGACGGCTGTCACGGCGGGCAGCGCGACGCTGACGGTGACGGCGACGAACGCGGGCGGGAGCG
>VXOS01000213.1:0-2569 GCA_009839925.1 Chloroflexota bacterium | reverse complement strand
GTCACGGCGGGCAGCGCGACGCTGACGGTGACGGCGACGAACGCGGGCGGGAGCGTCGAGCAGGACTTCGCCGTCACGGTGCTGGCGCGGGCCCCGTTCGGCGAGGGGGAGATTGACGATGCGATCCTGCGGGAGAGCGGGTTCGCGCTGGAGGTCGCGTTAGCGGCGTACTTCGGCGGCGCGATCGAGCGCTACGAGGTGTCCGCGGCGCCTCCGGGCATCGTGCACGTCTGGCAGTCGGGCGGCAGGCTGACCGTGACTTCTCTGGCGCCGGGTGTCGCGACGGTCACGGTGACGGCGACGAACGCAGGCGGCGTCGCCCACCAGACCTTCCTCGTCACGGTCGGGGACAGTGCACCCAGGGCGCTGGGGAGTGTGCCCCTCGTGACGATCATCGAGGGCGAACACTCGATCATGGACGTCTCGAACTACTTCGAGGGCGAAGCGCTGACGTATACGGCGGAGTCTTCGAACAGCGACGTGGCCGCAGTGGCGAGCCAGGGCGAGAGCGTCCTCGTTGAGGCGCTCGCCGTGGGCATCGCGATCGTGACCGCAACTGCGACAAACGAGGCCGGGAGCGCCACGCAGGAGTTCGTGGTGGTCGTCTCGAGGCGTGCCCCACGAGTGCTGAACGGCATCGAGGCGCTCATCCTCACCACCGGAAGCGCGGCGCGGACCATCGACCTCTCGACCTACTTTCGTGGATCCCTCATGCGCTTCGGTGCGAGCGCAGAGCCGGCCGGCATCGTGCATCTCTGGGAGTCGGACGGGCGGCTGACACTCACGCCGCTGGGGGCGGGCTCCTCGACGGTCACCGTCTGGTCGGAGAACTCGGGAGGCACGGCGAGCCAGACCTTCGAGGTGAGTGTGAGACCGCGCGCTCCACGGGCCCTGGCCTCCAGCACGTTCCTGACCCTGTCGATGCAGGGACCGCCGTTGAGTGTCGAGCTCGCGAACTACTTCGGCGGAACAGTCGAGCGCTACCAGTTCGCCGCGGAGCCGGGCGGCGTCGTGCACCTCTGGGAGTCGGGCGGGCTGCTCACGTTGACGCCCCTCGCGGCGGGACTGACGGAGGTGAAGGTGAGGGCGCTGAACGAGGGCGGCAGCGCCGAGCAGGCCTTCACGGTCGTGGTGCAACCCGCCGCGCCGACGGCGCTGGGCCGGATCGTGGGCGCCCCGCTCTCGGCGGGCGGCGCCGGGCAGGAGATCGTGCTGACGGACTACTTCGATGGCGAGGTGACCCATTACGAGGTAGCGTCGCGGCCCGATGGCGTGTTGCATCTCTGGGAGTCGCGTGGGCGGTTGAGCCTCACACCGCTCTCTCCCGGCGTCGCGACGGTCACGGTGACGGCGAGCAACGGCAGCGGGAGCGCCAGCCATGCCTTCGCGATGGCGGTCGGTCCCGCCGCGCCGAGGGTGCTCGGCCGCGCGGTGCGCGCCGCGCTCACCGAGGGTGGGCCCGCGCATGAGATCGATCTGGATGACTACTTCGGCGGCGAGGCTGCTCGTTACTACCTCTCGGTCGACCCCGGCGGCGTGGTCCACGGCTGGGAGTTGGCCGGGCGGCTAACGCTCACCCCGCTGGCAGCGGGCGTCGCAACGGTCGGTGTCACTGCCACGAACTCCGCCGGCAGCGCAGAACAGCGCTTCGTCGTCGAGGTCGCCGCCGCCGCGCCGGCGCCCCTCGGTGGCATCGAGGGCGTCACGCTTACCGCGGTCGGCGAGGCGCGGGAGATCGCGCTCGCGGATCTCTTCAGCGGTGTGGTCGCGCGCTACCGCGTCTCGGCGGACCCGGTCGGAGTCGTGCACGCGTGGCTGTCGGAGGGACGCCTGCGGCTCACGCCGCTCTCGAGAGGTGTCGCGGGGGTCACGGTCACGGCCGTCAACGGCGGCGGAAGCGCACGCCAGGAGTTCACGGTCGTCGTGCAGTGAGCGCGCCGCGGCAGCCTAACGCGCGCGGGGGGTGTCGATCCGCAGGCTGCGACGGGCGATGCGCCAGCCCTCGGGCGTGCGGCGCCACTCGTCGCGGTAGACGCCGGTGGTCGAGGGGATCGGGATCACATCGCCGGGGGCCTGCCGGGCCGAGAGCAGCATGGTGCGGGTGTGCGCGCTGTCCTCGCCGAGCTTGTCGAAGACGGTCCCGCTCTGGTTGTGGCGGGTCTGCTCGTCCGGTGGGTGGTGGCGCAGGCCGGGCTCCTCGCCGCTGTGCGTGGCGCGCGCCCAGCGGCGGATCGCCTCGCGGCCCGCGTTGTGGATCACCGGCTCGTCGCCTCGCGTGAAGACCTCGAACACCGCGTCCTCGGTGAAGAGCGCGGCGTAGGCGTCCGAGTCCTTCCCGTCCCAGGCATACGAGTAGCGGCCGATCTGATCGAGGATCGCCAGCCGGTCGTCAGCGCTCATGGCGTGCCCTCCGTGGCCAGTCTAGCGCCTCGGCGAGGCGGGGCGGGGGGGGGGGGGGGGGGGGGGGGGGGGCGGGGGCGGGGGGCGCGCCGGGGGCCGCGCGGCGGGCGGGGGGGCGGGGGGCGAGGGGCTGGGGGGGAGTGGGGGGGGGGGGGGGGAGGGCCGGAGC
>VXOS01000155.1 GCA_009839925.1 Chloroflexota bacterium | reverse complement strand
ACCCATTTATCCGACTGGCCCCCCCCCAGCCCCCCGAGCTCTTCACCGCGTAGCGCCTGGGTGGGGCCAGTTCCACCGTTCCCCCCGGCGGGGCGGGGGGCGGGACGTTCTAGTCGTCCTCGCGCACGAAGGCGACGACGTTATCGTCCGGGTCGTAGACCTGCACGTACGTCCCGCCGTGCGACGCCGGCTTCAGCGGCGAATGGAACTCGAAGCCCTCGGCCTCGCAGCGCGCGGCGATCTCCTCGACGTTGGAGACGAGGATCGTGAAGTAGCGCAGCCCGGTTTGCGTGCGCGCGCCGCGAGGCGTGCGCGAGGCCGGCGCCTCCGGCGGCACGACGAGCTTGATCACGCTCTCCCCGCAGGCGAGGCGATGCATGTAGCCGCCCGGGCCCGTCGTCTGCTTGTTGAGGTACTCGAGGCCGAGCGTGTCGCGGTAGAAGCGCAGCATCGCCTCCTCGTCGGCCACGACGATCCCCAGATCGATCGCAGCCCTCGTCAGTTCGACGGCCATCGGCTCCCCCTCGCTTGCGCGCCCGGCGATGATAGGCGGGACGGGCGGGCGGATCGATCCGCGCCCGCGGCAAGCGCGAGCGACGAGGCGAGGAGCGAACGATGCAGCAGTTCGAGGGCAGGGTCGCGGTGGTCACCGGCGCGGGCGGCAAGGTCGGCCTCGCGCTCTCGAGGCGCTTCGCCCAGGCGGGCATGAGCGTCGCGATGGCCGACGTGCACGGGGAGGACCTCGGCGCCGCCCGGGCGGAGCTCATCGAGGAGGGCATCCCCGGCGAGCGGCTGATCACTGTCGAGACCGACGTGACGAAGTCTGAGAGCGTGCAGCGCCTCGCGGACGCGGCGGTCGAGTCCTTCGGCGGCGTGCACGTGGTCTGCAACAACGCGGGCGTGAACCCGCAGGACATCTCGATCTGGGAGGCGACCGAGGAGGACTGGCGCTGGGCGCTGGGCGTGAACCTCTGGGGCGCGATCCACGGCACGAGGATCTTCATCCCGCTGATGCTCGCCCAGGACGACGAGGGCCACCTCGTCAACACCGCCTCGGCGGCCGGCCTCGGCGCGCGGCCGGGCATGGGCAGCTATGTGGTCAGCAAGACCGGCATCGTCGCGCTGACCGAGGTGCTCTACCACGAGCTGCGCCGCCTCGACGCGAAGGTCAACTGCTCCGTGCTCTGCCCCGGCCGCATCCGCGGCGGCGGCACGCGCAACCGCCGGCCCGACGAGTTCCGCACCGAGGGCGACGAGGCGCAGGCGGTTCGCGACCACGAGCTCTACCAGCACGCGCTCGCCCGCCAGGCGGAGACCGGCGGCCCCGGCTACATCCCGCCCGACGACGTCGCGAACATCGTCTTCGAGGGCGTGCGCGACAACCGCTTCTACCTCTTCACCCACCCCGAGGCGACAAGCCAGCGCGTGCACGAGCGCGCGGACGCCCTCGCCGCCCTCGATCCGCCCGCCCTCGCCGGCTCGATCTTCTGAGGCGGCGGGGGCCGCCGGCTCGCGTCGGCTGATTGAAAGGTTCGGGTTCGTACGATTGCAAGGTTAGGTGGCGGCTGATTGCAAGGCGTGTGGAGTACTGCTCAAGGCGTCTCCCAGAGCAGGCGGACGGGCACGGCGTGCAGGCCCTCGCCGAACCCGACGCTGGATTCACCGTCGTAGAGCACCACCCCGGCGGCGAAGCGTCCGCCCACGGCGTCCCTGAGCTTGCGCAGGCCCCGGAAGTCCGAGGCCGTCACCGTTGCGGCTGCTTTGACCTCGATGCCGGCGACGAGCCCGCCCTGTTCGGCGACGATGTCGACCTCGACCTGATCCCGGTCGCGGTAGTGGGAGAATTGCACCGGGTCCGGGCGCCAGCTCGCCTGGCGGCGCAGCTCCTGGAAGACGAAGGTCTCGAGCAGCTGCCCGAGCAGCGGGCGGTCCGCGTGCAGGGTGGCGGCCGTCGCGCCAAGCAACGCGCAGGCCAACCCCGTGTCGCCGACGTGGAGTTTCGGGGTCTTGATCAGGCGCCGCAGCCGGTTGCTGTGCCAGGGCGGCAGGCGCTCCAGCAGGTAGACGCGCTCCAGCAGCAGGATGTAGCTGCCGATCGTCGGCCGGCTGAGCTGGAACTGCGTGGCGAGGCGGCTAAGGTTGAACAGCCGCGCGGTGTGCGTCGCGGCGAGGCTCAGCAGTCGCGGCAGCGCGTCGAGCCCGGCGATGCGCGCCATGTCTGCGACATCGCGCTGCACCTGGGCCTCGATGTAGTTGCGGTACCAGTTCGCGCGGCGCCGACCGGCCGGGCGGGCGAGGGCGGGCGGGTAGCCTCCGCCGACGATGCGCTCGGCCAGCTCCGGTCCCAGGCGCTCGACCTCCCGCTGCGGGAACCCGCTGCCGAACAGTGCGCCGATGAAGCCGTCGCCGGTGGGACGATCGGCCTCCAGCTCCCGCTGCGCGAGGGGATGCAGCCGGATCGTCTCGAGGCGTCCGGCCAGCGAGTCGGCGATCGTCGGGACGGCCAGTACCCGCGTCGAGCCGGTCAGTACGAAGCGGCCGGGCGCGCGCCGCCGGTCGACATCGAGCTTGAGGGCGGTGAAGAGGCCCGGCACGCGCTGCACCTCGTCGAGGACGACGCGCTCCGGAAGGTCCGCGACGAAGCCCAGCGGATCGGCCTCGGCGCCTGCCCGGACCACGTCGTTGTCGAAGTTGACGTAGCCGTAGCTGCGGCCCGCCTCGGCGTCCTGCGCCCCGCCGGGCAGGAATCCGGGCGCGCAGACCATCTGCGCGAACGTGGTCTTGCCGCACTGGCGCGGGCCCTCGATCAGGACAACGGGCGAATCCTCGAGCGCCTCGACGAGCCGCGGTTCGATCCGGCGCGCGTGGAGTGAGTGGTCCGGCATCGTACGATTGTAAGGTTCAGGTTCGTACGATTGCAAGGTTTGCGGTCGGCCAATTGCAAACTACGCCCTCGTACCATTGCAAGCCTGGGCTGCGTCCGATCGCAACCACCGATGAACCGCCCCCGGCGCCGCTGTGGCGGCACAGCGGGATCCGCTGGCGCTCCCCACCCCCTCGCGTATCATCCCCAGCGCATCGGCACGGGCCGGAGACGCCGGAGGGAACACGTGCTGCAGACCAGCCTCTTCTACCTGCCCACCGTCGGCTCCCGCGAGGAGATCGAGCAGGGCATGGCCGGGGTCCGCGACGACCTCTACCAGAACATGCTCGCCGAGTTGACCGAGCAGGCGCAGCTCGCCGATCGGCTCGGCTACGACTCGATCTCCTTCACCGAGCACCACTTCCACATCGAGGGCTTCGAGCTCTCCACCAACCCCGTCCTGCTCGACCTCTACATCGCCATGCAGACCGAGCGCATCCGCGTCGGCCAGCTCGGCATCGTGCTGCCGGCCCAGAACCCGATCCGCGTCGCCGAGGACATCGCGATGCTCGATCAGATGAGCGGCGGGCGGGCCATCGCCGGCTTCGCGCGCGGCTACCAGCGCCGCTGGGTGGACGTGATGGCGCAACAGATGCACGGCATCCACGGCGCCATCCCGCAGCAACACGACGAGATCGACGCGGCCAACCGACAGGCGTTCGAGGAGCACTTCAACATCGTCCGCCGCTGCTGGACCGAGGAGATGATCGACACCGACAGCAGCTACTGGACCATCCCCACCGAGGGCACCCCGTGGACCCTCGAGGCCACGCGGCTGTGGGGCAAGGGCGTCGACGAGGACGGCATGCTGCGCCAGATCGGCGTCGTGCCCAAGCCGCTGCAGAAGCCGCACCCGCCGATCTTCCAGCCCTTCGCCTCCAGCGAGGGCACCGTCCGCTGGTGCGCGCGCGAGGGCATCACCGCCGTCGTCACCCCGATGCACCCGGTCAACCAGCGCAAGCTGCTCGAGGCCTACCAGGACGAGGCGAAGGCCGCCGGACGCGAGCTCGAGCCCGGCGAGGGCATCGGGCTGCTGCGCGACGTTTTCATCGCCGACACGGACGAGGAGGCGTACGAGCTGTGGCGGCGCGGCGCCGGCTTCGCGCACAACGCCTGGTTCACGCCCTTCGGCTTCGGGGTGGGGCGCAACAAGCCCGGCACCGAGGAGCCGATGTCGCCTCAGGAGATGATGGAGCTCGGCATGCTGCTCGTCGGCAGCGTCGACTCGGTGACGAGGCAGCTCGAGGCGATGCTCTCACACGATCCGGTGGACTGGCTGTTCGCCTGGCAGTTCAACGGCCTGATCCCGCACGACAAGCTGATGCGATCGCTGGAGCTGTTCGCGACGAAGGTGCTGCCGCGCGTCAACGGCGGCGGATAGCCAGACGGCCCGCGTTCCTCGAGGAGAGCGGGCGGATTGGGGGCTGCCCTCCGCCCCCCTCTCCCCGAGGGAGAGGGCGGGGGTGAGGGCGGAAGGAGGAAGAAATGTCCGAGGTTGTCCTGTACGAGGTGGAGGACCGCATCGCGACGGTCACGCTCAACCGGCCGGAGCGCCTCAACGCGATCAACCCGGAGCTGGACGAGGCGCTGATCGCCGCGCTGCTGCGCGCCGAGGCGGATCCGGACGTGCGCTGCGCGATCGTGCAGGGCGCCGGGCGCGCCTTCTGCGCCGGGGCCGACACCAAGCGCGACGACTCCTCGGGGCAGCCGCGCGACTTCACGCCGATCGAGGATCGCAACCGACTCGAGGCGCAGTACCGACGCTGGATGCAGATCTGGGACCTCAAGATCCCGGTGATCGCGAAGGTGCACGGCTACTGCCTGGGACGCGGCACGCAGCTGGCGGTGATCTGCGACATCACCTACGTCGCCGAGGACACGATTATCGGCGCGCCGCAGCTGCCGCTGGGGGCGGGCTGGAACTCGGTGTTCTGGGCGTGGCACCTCGGCCCGAAGAAGGCGAAGGAGATCTTCCTGCCGGTGGGCGACACGATCACGGGCGCGGAGGCAGCGGAGCTGGGCATCTTCAACGCGGCGCTGCCGGCGGACCAGCTCGACGCCCACGTCGCGGAGTACGCGCGCAAGCTGGCGCGCGTGCCGAAGGACCTGCTCGGGCTGGAGAAGCTGGCGATCAACAAGACGCAGGACATCCAGGGCTTCCGCGAGGCGTTGGCCGTCGGCTTCGAGATCGACGTCATCGGCCACCTCGCCCCGGCCGTCCTCGACGTCAACCGCCGCATCCGCGAAGACGGCCTGCGCCCCACGATCGAGGCCTGGCAAGCCGGCGAGTTCTAGGGGCGACCACCCCCGTCCACCCGCTGCTCTCTGTCCCCTCGCCCCTTCGCGGGAGAGGGTGAGGGTGAGGGGGTCCGGCTGCTCGGTCAGCTACTGGGAGTCGCTTCGTCGGCTGGCGACGCGGTGCTGTAAGACATAAAGCAGCACCCCATCGGTTGCGATCATCATGGCGCGCAGCGAGTCCATGTCCGCCTCATCACCGTGCGTGTAGGCATTCAGACGGTCGAACAGTCCGTCTAAGCCGCAGGCCATGTGCGTGGCAAACTCAGCGCCGCTCTTGCTGTTGTTCAGGAACTCTCGCACTCTGGCCTTGAGGCGAATCGACCCTTCAGAGTCTAGGTCCTCGTCCGGGACAAGGAGCTTGAACACGCCCCGCAACAGCTCTCGCATCGAAACGGCCGCATGTCTGGCGGAATCGGGCCCTCTTCGAGACGCGGCGTCCCATGCGCCCTCGTGCATTTCCACGAACCCGGATCCTAGTCCTGCGAGAAGCTCCCGCACGGCGATGCGGGGACTGCGAAGGGGAAAGTCCTCCACGCGCGTTGCTTCTGAGTTGTCCTCGACCAAGAGACGAATCGACCGCACGTAGGCGGCCCCCGCAACCGGCGGGGCCACGAGACGAATCCGGGTCTCTTCGGAGCTCCCCACTCCCTTCACGAGCCCAAGCGAACCCGCAAGGTCTTGGCCGAGCGCTCTCACCGACTTGGAGATCGCTGGCAACTCGACCGAGATGGGGGCGAAGGCACCGAGTTCGGCAACTGGGAGTGCAGCAGTGCGCGACGCGGTGAGAGCACGCAGAGCAAGGCTGTCCTCGATCATGTCTGCGAGGCTGCGGTTGTAGCCTCGCAGGAGCGACTCCATTCCAGGTGCCAATCGCCCATCTAGGTTTGCCTCCATCAGGGCAGCGTGATGGGCCTGTGCCTGAGTCAGGGATCCAAGGGCGCGACTGAACGCCTCGAGGTTTCGCCCGCGAAACTGCTCCGCTGCCAACCCAATGCGTGCGATGTCGTTGACGCTGGTCAACCTCGAGAGCGCGTTGTTCATGGCTCGCGAGTGTTCATCGATCAGGCCCAGTCCCGAGAGGCGCGGAGCGAGCGACGTGAGTCTCCGCTCGAACTTGGCTGCGGCGTCTTGCAGCATCCGTGTTCCGCGTGCTGCTTCTTCCAGTCCAGCGGGCGTGACCTGCCATCGGCGACCCTCGCGGGTGACAAGGCCCTCCTTCTGCAGCAGCGTTAGGGAGCGACTGACCGAAGGCCGGAGCTTTCCTACGCGAGATGCGAGATCCACCACAGACCTGGCTTCGTCCCGCTCCAGCTCCATCAGCAGCATCATCTGAAGGATCGATGTCCTCGCCATTAGCCAATCGTAACACTAGCGTTGGTGTTACGAACACCGTGTGCGCGAGGAACGCGGGAAGCGGGCGCCCCCCCTCGCACCCGCTAGCACAATCTTGCGCGTGCACTCGCGCCTTCGGACGATGGAAGGGGCGAGGAGGTGTGCGATGAGGGTGGCGATTACGGGGAGCACGGGGCTGATCGGGGGCGCGCTCGCGGCGCGGCTCGAGGGCGCTGGACACGAGGTGCTCCGCATCCGCCGCGGCAGCGAGGACGACCCGAGCGCCGACTGGGATCCGGCGGGCGGCTGGATCCGCGGCGGCGCCTTCGCCGGGCACGACGCGATCGTGAACCTCAGCGGCGCCAACATCGGCGGCGGACGCTGGTCCGCCGCGCGGCGCGCCGAGCTGCGCAGCAGCCGCATCGACCTCACCCGCGTGCTCGTCGATCACCTCGGCTCGCTCGCCGAGGGCGACCGGCCCGGCGTGCTCGTCAACCAGTCTGCCGTCGGCTTCTACGGCGACCGCGACGACGAGGAGCTGGACGAGGACGCCGCGCGCGGCGCGGGCTTCCTCGCCGACCTCGTGGCCGACTGGGAGGCGGAGGCGGTGCGCGCCGAGGACCTCGGCATCCGCACGGTGCGCCACCGCTCGGCGATCGTGCTCTCGAAGCAGGGGCCGCCGCTCTCGCGGATGCTGCTGCCGTTCCGGCTCGGCCTCGGCGGCACGCTCGGCAACGGGCGCTGGTGGATGCCCTGGATCACGCTCGAGGACCAGCTGCGCTCGCTGGAGCACGCGATCACGTCGGACATCAGCGGGGCGGTCAACGCCTCGGCGCCCGGCGCGACGACGAACGGCGAGCTGACGAAGGCGCTCGGCCGCGCGCTGCGCCGCCCGACGCTGTTCCCGATCCCCGGCTTCGCCTACAAACTCGCCTTCGGCCAGGACCCCGCCGAGCTGTTCGCCAGCCAGCGGATCGTGCCGAGGGCGCTCGCCGACTCGGGCTTCGCGTTCAGCCACCCGGACATCGACGGCGCCCTCGAGGCGGTGCTGGCCGGCTGAGGGCGGACGGAGGGCGTCGCCGTGGGCCTGCACCGTTTCGAGACCCGGCAGGTGGTGCCGATCGGCCTCGACGAGGCGTGGGAGTTCTTCTCGGACCCGCGCAATCTGGCCGTGATCACGCCGCCGGAGCTGGCGTTCGAGGTCGCCTCGCCGCTGCCGGAGCGGATGCACCCGGGGCTGATCGTCGTGCACCGCGTGCGGCCGCTGTTCGGGCTGCCGGTGACGTGGGTGACGGAGATCACGCAGCTGGTGGAGGGCGAGCTGTTCGTCGACGAGCAGCGCTTCGGGCCGTACCGCTTCTGGCACCACCAGCACCATTTCCGGCCGGTCGAGGGCGGCGTCGAGATCGGCGACATCGTGCACTACTCGGTGCCGCTGGGGCCGCTGGGCGACGTGCTGAACCGGCTGCTCATCGCCGATCGCGTTCGCGCGATCTTCGAGTACCGCCGCGCGGTCCTCGAGCGCCGCTTCGGGCGCGCGCCGGCGGGGGCGGCCCGCTCAGTCTGAGCAGGTCCGGCGAGAGTATGTATGATTGCCGTTATTAACGCGCTGCGTTACTATCGAGTCCGGTGAGGCGGTTCAAGGACAGGGACGCCGATCGGCTTTTCTTCGATCGGCCGGTCCGCCGCCTGCCTGCGGACATTCGGCGCCGGGCGCGGATGAGGCTGCAACGGGTGGTTGCAGCAACCGCGCTCTCCGACCTTCGGGTGCCGCCATCGCACCGCCTCGAGCGCCTGCGCGGTGATCGGAGTGGCCAGTACAGCATCCGCATTAACGACCAGTGGCGCGTGTGCTTCGTCCGGGTCGAGAACAACGCGATGGAGATCGAGATCGTCGACTACCACTGAGGAGGCAGCCATGACCACCGCAGCCGAGCCGATTCACCCCGGCGAGCATCTGGCGGAGATGCTGGATGAGCTCGGCATCAGCCAGTACCGCCTCGCGAAGACGGTGGGCGTGCCCGCCGTGCGCATCAACGACATCGTCCACTGCCGCCGCTCGATCACGGCGGACACGGCGCTGCGGCTCGGCCGCGCGTTGCGAATGACGCCCGAGTTCTGGCTGAACCTGCAGCGCATGTATGACCTCGACCTCGCCCGCGGCGAGGTCGACCTCAGCGGCATCGAGCCGCTGTTCCACGCGCCCGAGGGGTAGC
>VXOS01000174.1 GCA_009839925.1 Chloroflexota bacterium | reverse complement strand
CGGCGTGGTGTATAATTCGCGTGCCCCGGCCCGGCCCGCCGCGCGGGCGGGGCGGCCGGGGCGGCGCGGCGGGCCCGCCGCCGGCGGCGACGACTCCGGGCGTCGCGTGGCTGAGGCCAGCGAGGCCGCCGCCGCGCGCGGGGTGCGCCCGGGGCAGCGACTCAGCGAGGCGCTCGCCTGCTGCCCCACGCTCGCCGTCCTCGAGCCGCGCCCGGCGCGCGTGCGCCGAGCCGCCTCCCAGCTTGTCGAGGCCGCCGCGGCGGTCAGCCCGCTGGTCGAGGAGGCGACGCCGGGCGAGGTCTACGTCGACCTGCGCGGCCTCGAAGGCCTCTACCCGGACGAGGACGCGCTGGCGCGGGCGCTGCTTGAGGCGACGCCAAGCGGGCTGGGCGCGCGGCTGGGGGTGGCGGACGGACGCTTCACGGCGCGCGCGGCCGCCTTCGAGGCGCGGCCCGGCTCGTGGCTGCGCGTCGGCCGGGACGAGGCGCGCGCCTTCCTCGCGCCGCGGCCGACCGCGCTGCTGCCGCTGGAGGAAGCCGCGCGGGAGTGGCTCGCGCTGCTCGGCATCGCCACGCTCGGCGACCTCGCGGCGCTGCCGCGGCACGCCGTCGAGGCGCAGCTCGGGGCGGCGGGCGGGCAGGCCTGGCTGGCGGCGCGGGGCGAGGATCCGACGCCGCTCGCAGCCATGCCGCACCGCGAGCGCGTGCTGGAGCGCGCGCAGGCCGAGCCGCCGCTGATCGGCCGCGAGGCGCTGCTGCACAGCTACGGGCAGCTGCTCGGGCGCGCGCTCGCACGGCCCGTGGCGCGCGGACGCCTGGTGCGCGCCGTCCAGCTCAGCGCCGTCACCGAGGACGAGCGCGTCTGGGAGCGCCGGCGCGTGCTGACCGAGCCGACCGGCGATCGTTCACGGCTATGGGCGGCGCTTGAGCCCTCGATCGAGGCGGCCGAGTTCGGCGGACCGGTGGCCGAGCTGGCGCTGGAACTCGGCGGCCTGACCGCGGAGCGCGGGCGTCAGGTCCGGTTGCTGCGCGAGGGCGGGGCGCGACGCCGCGAGCAACTCGACGAGATGGCCCGCCACCTGCGGCTGCGCTACGGGCGGGCGGCATTGCGCCGCGTCGTCGCGCTCGCGCCGCAGAGCCGCATCCCGGAGCGCCGCTACGCCCTCGCCGACTACGATCCGTGAGCGCGCAACCGCGGCCTGCGGACGGCGCCCTCACCCCGCTGGGACTGCCGCGGCCGATCGAGGTGCAGCCCGGCCCCGGCGGCGAGCCCCGCGAGCTGCGGCGGCCTCGGCGCGCGCCGCTTGCCGTCGAGCGCATCGAGGAGGCGTGGCGCATCGCGGACGAGTGGTGGCGCGAGCCGCCGCTCAGCCGCAGCTACTACCGCGTCGTCCTCGAGGGCGGCGGCACGCTCACGCTGTTCCACGACGCCACGCAACCGCTCGCCTGCGGCTGGTACGAGCAGCGCTACTGAACCGGTCCCGCGCCTTCTGCCCGTCATGTACCACGCCAGTCCGGCGTCCGTGCTGTATACATAGGGATACACATTCAGGCGGCTTGTGTCCGATACGCGCCGCCGGGACGCATCTGAACGGGGAGGCCGTCGCGAAGGCGGACCATGTCCAGAACGGTGAGCCAGGTGGAGAACGACAACAGGCAAGACCTCGGTAAGCGGCTCATCGCGGTAGCCGAGGACCTGAATCGCCGGTTGCATACCGGTCGGCTCGACGTGTGGGAAGGGCTGGACCTGACCACGGCCCAGATCAAGACGCTGGTGCTGTTGCAGGGTTCTGGCCCCCTGCGGATGGGCGCGATCGCGCTCCACCTCGACAGGGCGCTCTCCGGCACGACCACCGTCGTCGACCGTCTGGTCGAACGAGGTCTGGTCGAGCGGATCTCGGATCCCGGCGATCGGAGAGTCGTGCTCTGCCAGCTGACCGTCGGCGGAGAAGAGGCGATCGCGCAGTTCTGGGGTATCGGCCGGGAGCGCCTCCAGATAGCGGCGGAGCAACTGTCCATGGAGGATCTGGAGAACGTGGTCCGCGGGCTGGAGACCATCCAGCGGGTGCTCGCGGACATTCAGCCCACCATCGAGTCAACGGAGACAGCGGCGCTCACCGTCGAGAACGCCTGACGCCCAACCGCAGGATCCTGCCCCGAGACCTGCTTGCAACGAGGCGGTGAGCGCCCGGTCTATCGATGACACGCCCGGCCCACCGGTCTCGACGGCCCCTCCCCCGCACGGCTTCCGCCCTCCCGACGGCCGTGACCCGCACTGTCGGCGCCGTCTGCCTGGGCCTCGCCTTCGCGCTGTCGAGCTGCGGCGGCGCCGAGGTGGAGCCAACGCCTACGCCACCGGCCACGCCCACACTCGTCGCCACTCCCGCAGCGGCCACGACTCCCACTCCAGCCGCGACGCCTGCGCCGGCCGCGACGCAATCCCCGACGCCCACGGCTACCCCGGCCGACACGCCCGTCCCGGCGCCCACACCCGAGCGCGAGCTCGCCGGGCTCAGCAACTGGCTCAACAGCGAGCCGCTGACGATCGCGGATCTGGTGGCGCGGAACCGGGTCGTGCTCGTCGACTTCTGGACCTACACCTGCGTCAACTGCATCCGCACCCTGCCGCGGCTGCGGCAGTGGCATGAGCGCTACGCCGCGCACGGACTCACGATCGTCGGCGTCCACACCCCGGAGTTCGACTTCGAGCACGATCCGGACAACGTCGCCGAGGCAGTCGAGCGGCTGGGCATCGCCTACCCCGTCGCGCAGGACAACGACTATCTGACGTGGCAGGCGTTCTACAACTGCTGCTGGCCGGGCAAGTACCTGATCGGCGTCGACGGCACGCTCGTGTACCGCCACGTCGGCGAGGGCGCGTACCAGTCGACCGAGAGCGCGATCCGCGAGGCCCTCGAGGCTGCCGGGTACGACCTCAGCGGCGTGCCGCCCGGCGCCGACGCCGATCCGCACTTCGACCCGGTGGCCACGGCGCAGACACGCGAGCTGTATGGCGGCTACGCGAGGAACTACGCGCCGTTCGGCGTCTACGCGGGCCAGGAGGCGTACTACGGCCCACCCGACGAGGTCCGCGACTACGTCGACACCGGCGAGCGGCTCGACGGCATGTGGTACCTGCAGGGCCTCTGGCGCAACGAGCGCGAGGCGATCGTGCATGCCCGCACCACCGAGGATCTGTCCGACTACTTCGCGTTCACATTCCTCGCGCGGACGGTGCACATCGTGCTGCGGCCCCGGCAGGGCGAGCCGTTCGACATGGTCGTCGAGCTCGACGGGCAGCCGCTGCGCCCGGACGAGGCGGGCCCCGACGTGACCTTCGACGAGGACGGGCGCAGCGTCGTCCGCGTCGAGGAGCCCCGGATGTACCGCGTGGTCGACCTGCCGCAGTGGGGCGAGCACGAGCTGCGGGTGCGCTCGGACTCGGACGACCTCGCGATCTTCGCGGTCACCTTCGGCTCCTACGCGGAGGAGCCGTAGGCGGCTCGTCCGCCCACAACGGCTATGATGGCCTCACGAGGAGGCGTGTTGAGGGGGTCGCGATGTCAGAGCATCCGAACGTAGCGCTCGTGCGGCGTGGCTACGAGGCGTTCGCCAACGCCGACGCGGAGACACTCACCGAGCTGATCGCGGAGGACGCCGTGTGGCACGTCGGCGGGCGCAACCTGTTCACCGACACCTACCGTGGGCGCGAGGCGGTCTTCACCTACTTCCGCAAGCTGCGGGACTTCACGAACGAGACGATCGCGATCGAAGTGCACGATGTGCTCGCGAACGACGAGCATGCCGTCGCGCTCGTCGTCATGACCGCGCAGCGCGCGCGCAACGAGCTCGATTCGCTCGCGACCACCAGCTTCCACCTCCGGGACGGGCAGGTGGTGGAAGCCTGGACCTTCCACGAGAACCAGTACGCGGCGGACGAGTTCTTCTCCTACCGCAAGCACAGTCAGGGCCGCATGCCGTAGCCAGCGCTAGTAGCCCATGTCGCGCAGCTGGCTGACCGTCCGGCCCATCTGTCGCTCTTCCGGGTCGATCGCCACGTCGATCAGCGCCGCGCGGCCGGCGGCGAGGGCACGCTGCAGCGCGGGACCGATCTCCTCGGGGCGCTCGACGTGCTCGGCGTGGCCGCCGAAGGCGTCCATCACCTTGTCGTAGCGCGCCTCCGGCACGTACATCCCGACGCGCTCGGGGTAGTCGTCCCCGAACAGCCCCTGCTCGAGCGTGCTGCCGAGGATCCCCTGGTTGTTGTCGACGATGAAGATGACGGGCAGGTTGTGGCGCAGCGCCGTCTCGATCTCCATGCCGTTGAACCCGAACGCGCTGTCGCCGTTGACGCTGATCACCGTGGCCTCGGGCCGGGCGAGCTGCGCGCCGATCGCGAACGGCACGCCCGTGCCGATGCAGGCGTTGGTCCCGGAGTTGAGGCGAGTGGCCGGCCCGAAGCTCTGCAGCACCTGGCGGGCGGTCGCCATCGTGATCTCACCGTCGACGGTGATGATCGCGTCGCGCGGCGCGGCGTTGCGGATCTCGTTCATCAGCCGGTAGTGCGAGATCGGCATCTTGTCCGAGACGAGCAACGGCGCGAGGCGCTCCGCGTTGCGCGCCAGCGTCTCCCGCAGCTCGTGCCGCCACGGCGACTCGGCACGCTGCTCGGCAAGGCCCTCCGTGCGGCCCTCGAGGGCTTCGCCGAGCTGGCGCAGCACGCGGCCGACGTCGCCGGCGATGCCGACGTCGACGTCCTTCTGGAGGCCGATCTCCTCGGCGTCGATGTCGACCTGGATCAGCTTCGCGTCCGGCGCGAAGCCCTGGCCCATCTGGAACATCCAGTTGAGCCGCGCGGCCAGCACCACCACCACGTCCGCCCCGCGCATCGCCTGGCTGCGCGCGGCCGCGACGTTGAGCGGGTGGTCGTCGGGAATGAAGCCGCGCCCCATCGGCGAACTGAGGAACGGCACGCCGAGGTCGTCGACGAGCTGTTGCAGATCGCCGAATGCCTCCTCGCCGCCCCAGCGCACCCCCTTGCCGACGATCAGCAGCGGGCGCTCGGCGTTGAGCAGCAGCTCGGCCGCCTGCTCGATCAGTGCCGGATCGCCATGCGCCCTGGCGGGCGGCGTGCTGCTGATCGCGCGGCGGATCTCGATGTCCTCGACCTCCTCGCGCAAGACGTCGAGTGGGAGGTCGATGTAGACGGGGCCGGGGCGGCCGCTGAGCGCCTTGTGGTAGCCCATCGCGATCAGCTCGGGGATGCGTTCGGCGCTGTCGGCCTGGATCGCCCACTTGGTAATCGGCTGCATCATCGCGACGGAGTCGGCCTCCTGGAACGTCATCCGCCCCCGCTGGTGAAGCGCCGCCGAACCGCCGAGGACAAGCAGCGGGTAGCCGCTGTCCCAGGCGACGTGCACGCCGGTAATCGCGTTGGTGACGCCGGGGCCTGAGCCGGTCATCGCGACGCCGACCTTGCCGGCGACGTAGCCGTGCGCGATCGCCATGAACGAGGCGCCCTGCTCGTGGCGGACGCCGATCGGCCGCACGCCGATCTCGCCGCAGGCGCCGATCACGTTGGTGACCGGCCCGGCGACGATCGTGAAGATCGCGTCCGCTCCCTGGTCCTGGAGCGCCCTCGCAACCAGCATGCTTCCGGCGGTTCCCGACATCGGATCGTCCCTTCCCGCGTGTCTAACCGGCGGCGGTCACGCGCTCGTCGTGCAGCCGCTCGATCTCTTTCCAGTCGTAGCCGAGGGCCAGCAACACCTCCTCGGTGTGCTGGCCCAGCTCCGGCGCCGGGCCCTGCACCGCGCCGGGCGTCTCGCTGAAGCGGACGGGCACGCCCACCGAGAGGTACTCCTCGAAGTGGGGGTGCTCCACCTCGACGATGTAGCCGTTGTCCCAGAACTGCGGCTCGTCGAGGACCTCGGCGTACTCCAACACGGGGCCGCAGGGCACGCCCTCGGCCAGCATACGGTCCAGCCAGTACTGGCGCGGCTGTGTGAGCAGCGTCCCCTTCACTTCCTGCAGCAGCCAATCGGCGTGCTCGCGGCGCGCGAAGGCGTCGGCGCTGCGCTCGTCGGTGATCAGGTCGTCGCGCTCGATCGCGCGGCAGAGCCCGGGCCAGTCCTTCGGATCGAGGACCCCGACGGTCAGCCACTTGCCATCGCCCGCCTCGTGCCAGCCGAAGGCGGCCTGGTTGTAGCCGCCGGCGCCCTCGCGCACCTCCTGGTGTTTGGTGTGCAGGAAGTTCGCCAGCGTCAGGTTCTGCACGGTCATCATGCTGCCCAGCAGCGAGGCGTCGACGCGCTGGCCCGCGCCAAAGCGCTCGCGCGCGACGAGCGCGGCCATGATGCCGTAGGCGAAGACGATGCTGCCCGACTGGTCGGCCAGGCCCCACTGTACGGCCTGGGGCTCCTTGCCCGGCCCCCCGCCCTGCGCGATCAGCGCGCCGCTCATTCCCTGCGCGATGTGATCGAAGGAGGCGCGCCGCGACCACTCGCCGATCGGCCCGAAGCCGGTGGTGGAGCCGTAGATCAGCCGCTCGTTGTGCGCGCGCAGCTCCTCGTAGCCAAGTCCGAGGGCGTCCATCACGCCGCTCCGGAAGTTCTCCATGACCACGTCGACCTGCGACACGAGCTTGTAGATGACCTCGATCGCCTGCGGCTTGCGAAGGTCGAGCGTGATGCTGCGCTTGCCGCGGTTGTTCCCCTCGAAGTAGGAGCAGAAGCCGTCCGGGAGCCGGCCGAGCGAGCGGCCCGGATCGCCGTTGCCCGGCAACTCCACCTTGAGGACGTCGGCGCCCATGTCGGACAGCATCGCGCTCGCGTGGGGCCCGTTCTGGTAGCGGGTGAAATCGAGGATGCGGATCCCATCGAGTGGTCCGGGCATGGCGTGCCTCCTTTCGGACCCGCTGGTGTGCCGGCGAGCCGGCTACTCCGCGCCGCGCAGCCGCGGATCGAGGACGTCGCGCAGTGCGTCGCCAAACATATTGAGCGAGTAGACGGTGAGCGCGATCGCCAACCCGGGGAAGAGCGCGAGGTAGGGATGCTGCTGCATCCCGGCCTGCGCCTCCTGGAGCATCCGGCCCCAGGAGGGGAACGGCGGCTGCACGCCGAACCCGAGGAACGACAGCGTCGATTCGATCAGGATCACGAACCCGATCTGGATCGAGATGTTGACGATGATCACCGTCACCACGTTGGGGAAGATGTGTCGCGCCAGGATCCGCAGATCGGACGCGCCGAGCGCCTGAGCGGCCTCGACGAAGTCGTTCTGTTTCGTCGAGATCGTCTGGCTGCGGACCACCCTCGAGGCGCCCGCTGTGAAGAGGATGCCGATCGTGACGATCAGGCTGATCTGGCTGGCCGTGGAGTCGCGCGGTACCGTCGAGGTGATCACGGAGATGATGAAGATCACGAAGATCAGGCCGGGGAACGCCTGCCAGGCGTCGATCAGGCGCTGCGCGAACAGGTCGAACGTGCCTCCGTAGTAGCCGGAGACGATGCCGATGATGCTGGAGCCGATGGTGGCGATGATGACGGCGCCGAGGCCGATGATCACGGAGGCGCGGGCCCCGAAGATCACGCGGCTCAGCACGTCGCGCCCCTGGTCGTCCGTGCCGAAGGGGTGCTCGGTCGTCGGTCCGATGAAGCGATTGAAGACGTCGATGTCGGCGTAGTGGAACGGGGCCACCCAGTGGCCGAACAGGGCCAGCAGCAGCAGGACCAGCATGATGAGGCCGCCGAACGCGCCGAGCGGCTTGCGGCGAACGAAACGCAGCACGCTCCACAGCACACGAAGCGGGCGCGCGCGTTCGTCGCGGAGCCCCGTCGTCCGGGCGTCCAGTGCGGCGCTTGCGTCGGTCATCAGCCGTACCTGATGCGCGGATCGATGAGCGCGTAGGAGAGATCGACGATCAGGTTGCTGAGTACGACCACGACCGCGGAGAGCAAGACCACGGCCTGCACGGCCGGGTAGTCGCGCTGCTCGAGCGAGGTGAGCAGGAAGTTGCCCATCCCCGGGATCGAGAAGATGCGCTCCAGCACGACGGTGCCGCCGACCAGCAACCCGACCTGGAGGCCGATCACGGTCACCACGGGCAGCGCAGCGTTGCGCAGCGCGTGGCGGACGATGACGTGGCGCTCGTGCAGTCCCTTCGCGCGCGCCGTCCGCACGTAGTCCTGGCGCAGCACCTCGAGCATCGTCGAGCGCGTGAGCCGCATCACCGAGCCAGCGAGGGCGCCGCCGAGGATGATCGCCGGCACCCAGAGGATCTGGAGGTTGGTGATCGGCTCGTCCCAGATGTTGCGGTACTGGATCGGCGGCACCCAGCCGAAGAACTGGAAGCCGTAGACGATCGCCATCAGCCCCAGCCAGAAGCTGGGCACCGCGAGCAGCAGGATCGCGAGACTCCTCGTGAGGTAGTCGATCCAGGTGTCCTGCCAGACGGCCGAGGTCACGCCGACCGGGATCGCCATGGTGATCGAGAACGCCATCGCCATGATGCCGAGTTGCATGCTGATCGGCAGCTTGCGCCTCACGTCCTCGAAGACCGGGCGATCGGTCAGGAACGACTGCCCGAAGTCGCCGGCGACGATGCCGAGCAGCCACTCGGCGTATTGCTGGGGGATCGCGGTATTGAGGTTGTATTTGTGCGCGACCTTCGCCCGGAACTCCGGATCGATCGCGCCGTCCTCGAGCTCCGAGGCCATCAGGTCGATCACGTCGCCGGGCAGGAAGCGCACTGCCATGAAGACGAAGAGCGTGATGAAGAACAGCGTGGGGAGGAGCAGCAGCACGCGGCGGATGATGTACGTCTGGATGGCCCGTGCCTCCGGCCTACCGAGGCGTTGTCCTCAATGGCAGGCGAGCCGGGGACGGGCGGGGGGGGGGGCCCCCCCCCCCCCCCCCCCCCCCCCCCGGGGGGGGGGGGGGGGGGGGGGGGGGGGGGGG
>VXOS01000200.1 GCA_009839925.1 Chloroflexota bacterium | reverse complement strand
CGGGTCGGCGGCGGTCACTGTCGACGGAGCGAGGTCATCGCCCTAGAGGATCTCCCGATTCAGATCCCGGAAGGTCGGGTTCTCCGCCTCAATCACCTCCAGCTTCCGGGCGCGCTTCCACTCCTTCAGCCGCCTCTCCCGGTCGGGTGCCCCTTGCTCACTTCCATCCGCCCTCATGTGTCATCCGCCCTCACCGCAGCCCCCGGCTCGCAGGATAGGGCAGCGCCTGCCTGGAGTGCTTCGTGCCATGCCGGGCTTGGGTGTGGGGCGGTGGCTGGCGTGCCTGGATTCCGGCTTTCGCCGGAATGACGGGGAAATGGGGACATGGGATTACGGAAAGGGAACGCAGAGCGACGGGGGACCGCACGGCCTCGCCGCACCGCGCAGCGCCGATCCGTGTGAAGATCGGCGCATGACGCTTGCCGGGGGCCGGGAGTTGCTGGCCGATGCGGAGCGGGGCGGCTACGCCGTGCCGGGCTTCAACGTCTCCAACCTCGAGCTCGCGCTCGGCGTGCTCGACGCCGCCGAGGCGCGCCGCTCGCCCGTGCTGTTGCAGTTCAACCCCGGCAACCTCGACCACTTCGGCGGCGTCGCCGTCGCAGCGGCGACCGCGCGCACGCTGGCCGACAGCGCGCGCGTGCCCGTCGCCGTGCACCTCGACCACGGGCACGATCTCGAGCTGCTGCGCGCGGCGGCGCGTGCCGGCTTCAGCTCGCTGATGTACGACGGCTCAATCAAGCCGCTGGACCTCAACATCCGCGAGACGCGCGAGGCCGCCGTGGTCGCGCTCGAACACGGCGTGGCGCTCGAGGCCGAGCTCGGCCACGTCGGCGGGCGCGAGCCCGGCGTGGTCACCTCGGAGTCCGTGCTCACCGACCCCAGCGCGGCCCGCCGCTTCGTCGAGGAGACACAGGTCGACGCGCTCGCCGTCTCGGTCGGCACGGCGCACGGGCTGGCCGGGACCGTCGACCTGGCGCTGCTGCGCGAGTTGCGGGCGGCGGTGCGGGGGCTGCCGCTCGTGCTGCACGGCGGCTCCGGCGTGTCGCCTCGGCAGCTACGCGACTGCGTACGCGCGGGCATTCGCAAGCTCAACGTCAGCACGGAGATCCACGCCGCCTTCGCCCGCGCCATCGCCGGATCCGGCGACCGCGATCCGCGCCCGGCACTGCTGGAGGCGCGAGCCGCCGTCGCCGCGGTAGCAGGCGAGCGGATGGACGCCCTCGGATCCGCGCTGCGCGCCTGAGCCACCCCCGAGGCGGGAGCCGGTCCAGGGGTTCTGTACAGGGCCCGTAGGTATACTCGATGCGATGGTGAATCAGCCGCCGGCGGACCCGGGCAGGCCTCCCCAGCACCTCGATCCGCGCGAGCCGGCCGGCACGCGGCCGCCCGTCCGCGCGCTCAGCTTCGCGCACGAGCCCAGCCACGGCGGCCTCGCGGAGCGCGACCCCTGGGCGCCCCCGATCGAGCCTCCGGTCCCGGCTCCCGACGAGCGCAGTGCGCTGCAGCGGATCTGGCCGTTCGGGCTGCGCGGCCTCGCCGAGACCCTCGAGGTGGTCGCGCTCGCCCTGCTGATGTTCATCATGGTGCGCGGCGTCGCGCAGAACTTCATCGTCGACGGCGGCTCGATGGAGCCGAACTTCCGGCACGCCGACATGGTGGTCGTCAACAAGCTCGCCTACCGCACCTTCGACTTCTCATGGCTGCCGCTGGTGGTGGAGGAGGCCTGGCAGCCCTTCGGCGCGATCGAGCAGGGCGACGTCGTCGTCTTCGCCTTCCCGCTGGGCCAGGACCGCGACTTCATCAAGCGCGTGGTCGCGCTGCCCGGACAGACCGTCGAGGTACGCGAGGGGAACGTGATGGTCGACGGAGTCGTGCTGGACGAGCCCTACCTGCTGCATGCCCCCAGCTACGCGTTCGGCCCGCAGACGGTCCCCATTGGCCACGTCTTCGTGCTCGGTGACGCGCGCAACAACTCCTACGACTCGCACTCCTGGGGGATGCTCCACCAGGACCTGATCATCGGCCGCGCCGAGCTGCGCTACTGGCCGCTGGACCGCTTCGGCATCGTCGGCCACGAAGAGCCGGGCACGCAGAGCGGCGTCGAGGTCAGCCAGTCCCGGTGACGCGCGGCGAGGCGGCCGACCCCGCGGTGATCGCCGCCTTCGAGGAGAGCGGCGCCTTCCTCGATGGCCACTTCCAGCTCGCCTCGGGCCGCCACGCCGCTCGCTACGTCGAGAAGTTCAACCTGCTGCAGTGGCCGGACCGCACCGCCGAGATCTGCGCCCGCCTCGCCGAGGCAGCTCGCGGGCTGGAGGCGGAGACCGTGGCCGGCCCCACCACCGGCGGCGTGATCCTCGCCTACGAGATGGCTCGCCAGCTCGGCGTGCGCGGAATCATCGCCGAGCGCCGTCCGGACGGGCCCGGCCGCGCGATCCAGCGCGACTTCCGCCTGAGCCCCGGCGAGCGCGTGTTGATCGCCGACGACGTGGTGACCAGCGGCGGCTCCGTCCACGACACCATCGAGGCCGTGCGCGAGGCCGGCGGCAAGCCCGTCGGCGTCACCGTCCTCGTCGACCGCTCCAGCGGGCGCGCCGACTTCGGCCTGCCCTTCTTCGCCGCCGCCACCCTCGAGATCGAGAGCTGGGAGCCCGCCGACTGCCCGCTCTGTCCCAAGGGCGTCCCGCTCACGATCACGTAGCCCGCGCCTGCCCGCCACGCCTGCTAAAGTGCCGCTCGCGGGAACGGAGGCGGCAGTGCGATTCAGCGTCCAGACAGGGCAGCAGAACATCGAGTGGGGCGAACTCTCCGAGGCGTGGCAACGTCTCGAGGCGCTCGGCTACGACGGCGCCTGGACGATCGACCACTTCCTGCCGACCGGCACTCGCGACACCGAGGGGCCGTGCATGGACGGCTGGGTGGTGCTCGCCGCGCTGGCCGCGGAGACGGAGCGGCTGCGCTTCGGCACGCTGGTGACGGGCAACCTCTTCCGCAATCCCGCCCTGCTCGCCAAGACGGCGACGACGATCGACCAGATCTCGGGCGGGCGGCTGGAGTTCGGCATCGGCGCCGGCAACAACCCGCTCGAGCACGCCGCCTACGGCTGGCCGTTCCCCTCGGCGCGGGAACGCCTCGATCGGCTCGACGAGGCGCTGCAGCTGATCCGGCTGCTTTGGTCGGAGGAGGAGGAAGTCTCCTTCGAGGGCGAGTACTACACCCTGAGCCAGGCCCCGTTCCGCCCGCCGCCGGTGCAGCGGCCGCACCCGCCGATCCTCGTGGGCGGCGCGGGCGAGCGGCGCACGCTGAACATCGTGGCGCGCCACGCCGACGCCTGGAACGGCGTCGGCACCGCCGCCGACCTCGCCCCGAAGGTCGAGGTGCTGAAGCAGCACTGCAACGACGTGGGGCGGCGCTTCGAGGAGATCCGGCTGACGGGGGGCACACCGCTGATCCCGGACGCTATCTACGAGCGCTGGACGGAGCGCACCGCCGGCCGGCGCGGCATCAGCGTCGAGGAGCAACGCGCCCAGACCATCGGCGGCCCGGCCGAGTCGATGCAGGCGGCGGTGCAGGGTTACGTCGACGGCGGCTTCGACGAGGTGATCCTGATGATGAACACCCCCTACGACTGGCCCGCCATCGAGCGCTTCGCCTCGGAGGTCGCTCCCGCGTTTCGGTAGCACCAGAGGACAGCTGCCAGCGCTGGTTGTCGAGCTGCCCGCCGCCCGACGATACTGGCGGAGGAGGCAACCGTGACCGAGACAGCCCTCGACGAGCAGATCGCCGTCTATGAGTCGATACGTGACGAGCTCGAGCGAGAGCACCTGGGCGAGTGGATCCTCGTGCACGGCGGCGTGGTGGCGGGCTACTTCGAAACACACTGGGACGCTGCCGAGGCCGCCGTTCAGCGCTTCGGCGACGGACCGTACCTGATCAGGGAAGTCGGAGCACCGGACGCGCTGCAGATTCCCGCAGCCGTACAGTTCGGTCTCGCGCGTGGTCGATGACGGAGTAGACATTGGGCACCCGGACGGGGCCAGCCTGCTCGCGGTTGGCCCCTTTCTCTTTATCCGGGTAGGGCGCGACTCGGCCGACCGTCGCGCCCTACTCGACACCGGCGCGAGTCTGAGTTGCATTGACGTGGAGTTGGCGGATGCGCTCGGCCTGCCAATCGTAGATCGCAGACAACTGACAAGCGTGACCGGCGTTACCGAAGGCAGCCCGGTCTACCTAGCGCGCATGCGCATCCCGACTCTCGACCGGGTGGTACACGGCACGTTCGCAGGCGTCAGTCTTGGAAGCCTGAACCTGGCGGTGCTGTTGGGGCGAGACTTTCTGGCGCGGTACCGCATGGTCTACGACGGCCGAAGCGGGTCGGTCACACTCGCCGGCTAATCTTCCACCCCACCCCCCCGCCCGCTTGACGCGCCGCGCGCGGGCGCACCACCATCGGGCGCGGCCATCCCGCGCGCGGAGGGCGGTGCGCTCTGAGCGGGTCGAACGGACAGGCAGCGGACGCGGAAGCCGCGGGCGCGACGCCCGCAGCTATCGAGGGCGTGCGCGTCGTCGAGATCGCGGCGGGGCGTGCGGTCGCCTACTGCACGCAACTGCTCGCCCAGTTCGGCGCCGAGGTGATCCGCATCGAGCCGCCCGGCGGGGACGCGATCCGCCTCGCCGGTCCCTTCACCGGCGATGAGCCCGACCCCGACGGCGGCGGACTGCACGCCGCCATCAACCGCGGCAAGCGCAGCGTCGTGCTCGACCTCGAGCGCGACGAGGCGGCGGCGCTGGCGGCGCGGCTGATCGAGGGTGCGGACCTGCTGGTCTCCGACTGGCGCGAGGGCGAGCGCAGCTCCTCGGATCTGCCGCTCGGCGATCCGGATCGCTGGGGCGAGCGCTTCCCGGAGACGACCTTCGTCTCGATCTCCGACTTTGGCATGACCGGGCCGTACGCCTCCTGGCGCGCCGACAGCCAGATCATCGAGGGCCTCGCCGGGTTCTCCTACGTGAGCGGCGACCCGGAGCGCGAGCCGCTCAGCGCGGGCATCGAGCTGAGCGACTATTTCGCGGCGACGCACGCCACCATCGCCGCCCTCGCCGCGGTCGCCGCGGCGCGGCGCGGGCAACGGGCACACGTCGTCGATGTCTCCGCGCACGAGGCGCTGACGATGACGGACGACCACAACCTCGTCGTCTGGCTCGGCTCCGGCGTGGTGCGCAAGCGCTACTACTCGCGAATCCTGCCCGGCTACCCGAACGACATCATGGCCTGCAAGGACGGCTACATCGCCTTCGTGCCCGTCGGCACCGGCCATCACGACTTCGCCGGCGTGGTCTCGACGCTACTCGAACGGCCGGACCTGAAGGACAGCCCGATCTTCACCGAGACGCAGACGCGCAACCTGCGCTGGCGGGAGTTCGACGCCGTCGCGCTGCCCTGGCTGGCGCGCCACACGCGCGAGGAGATCTTCCGCCGCGCCGGCGAGCTCGGCCTCGGCTTCGGCACCGTCCCCGATGTCGAAGACCTGCTCGGCGACTCCCACCTCGAGGAGCGCGACTACTGGGAGGCCGGGCCGGACGACGTCCGGCTTACCGGCGCGGGCGCGATTATGTCGGCAACGCCACAGCGCTTCGGTCCCGCGCCCGCCCTCGATGCCGACGGCGACGCGCTGCGCGCGAGCGCGGCGGACGGTACGGACGGGGCGGCCTGAGATGCGCTTCTTCGAGGATCTGAAGATCGTCGCGCTGACCCAGGGCTGGGTCGGGCCGCTGGCGACGCGCATCCTCTCCGACCTGGGCGCGAACATGGTGCGCGTCGAGCGAGCGTTCACGCCCGGCGGGAACTACGGGAATCGCACACTCTTCCCGCCTCGCAACGACATCACGGGCGAGGTCTGGAACCGCAACATCTACTTCACCGTCCGCAACGCCGGCACGCGCTCGGCGATGATCGACCTCGGGCAGGAGGAGGGCCGGGCGCTGGTGCGCCGTCTCATCTCCGAGGCCGACGCGGTGGTCGAGAACTTCATGCCCGGCGTCGTCGCCCGCCTTGGCTTCGACTTCAAGGAGCTGCATGAGCAGTTTCCGCACCTCATCCTGCTCCACCTGAGCGGCTTCGGGCAGACCGGGCCCAACGCCTTCCGCCCGGCCAACGGCATGACGATGGAGCCCGCCTCGGGCGTCCCGACGGTGACCGGCTACCACGGCGAGGGCCCGACCAAGACCGGCCAGACCTGGGTCGACCCCTACTCCGGCCTGCACGGCACGGCTGCCCTGATCGCCGCGCTGATCCACCGCGACCGCACGGGCGAGGGTCAGATCATCGACGTCTCGATGCAGGAGGCGACGCTGCCGGTCCTCGAATCGCAGTTCGCCGACTACCAGCGCAACGGCCGCCACCAGACGCGCGACGGCAACCGCCGGCCGGGCATGGTGCGCGGCGCCTACCCCTGCGCGGGTGACGACGACTGGGTGGCGATCTCGCTGCGCGACGAGGCTGAGTGGCAGGCGTTCTGCCGCGCGAGCGGCCACGAGGCCTGGCTCGACGACCCGCGCTTCGGCGACGCGGCCTCGCGCACGGAGCACCACGACGCCCTCGACGAGCTGATCGCGGCCTGGACGCGGGAGCGCGACAAGTTCGAGATCGCCGCGCTGTTGCAGGCGGCGGGCGCGCCCGCGGGTCCGATCCTCAAGGCCGACGAGGTGATCGCGGACCCCCACCTGGCCGCGCGCGAGTTCTTCGACGACCTGAAGATCGGCGACTTCGGACGGGTGCCGATCCAGCGCTACCTGCCGGCGAAGTTCGACGGCGCGGCCGTGCCGGCGAAGGGGCCGGCGCCGGACCTCGGCGCGGACACGGACGCAGTGCTGGCGGAGCTGGGGTTGAGCGCGGCGGAGATCGAGGACCTGCACGAGCGGCGCGTCGCCGACCGCGCCTCCGACCTGCAATCGGACCCGATCGCGCGCGAGGGCACGCAGCTCCCGTTCGAGGACTACGAGGAGATGGGCTCCGTGCTGCGCATCGACCGCGACTACGCGCCGAAGCCGCTGTAGGAGGCGACAGGCCAGGGCCTGTAGAGTCTAGCCCGATACGACAATCTCCAAGTTGTATGTCTGGCATTGAAATACAGTCTCTGGGCTGTATACCCGGTTCCGGCCGCCTACCGCGCGGGGAGCCGGTCCTGCGCCTGCCAGACGCGCTCGAGGATCGGGCGGCCCTCGCCGGCGGGGTCGACGAACTCCGGGCGGTAGATCCAGTGGACCTCGCCGCCGTCGCCGCGGATCACGATCGGGCGGATGCGGTAGCCGATCAGTCGCTCTCGCGTGAATCCGAGCTCCGTCACCATCCCCTGCGTCGTCTCCACCGACCAGTCCTGGTCGAAGACGAAGTTCCCGGACGAGTAGGTCACGAGCGCGTCGTCGAAGTGCTCCACCGCCTGCACCCAGTGCGGGTGGCTTCCGAGGACGAACGACGCGCCGGACTCGATCGCGATGCCGCCGATCTCGCGCTGCACCGTCGTCGGATCGGCCGTTTCCTCGATGCCCCAGTTCGCGCCGACCACGACGTGGTCCGCGATCGCGCGCGCCGCGATCACGTCGTCGCGCACGATCGACCTGTCGAGCGGAGCCGTGCCCGGTGAGTCCTCGCCGGCCTCGTACCAGGACGCGACCGTGTCGTAGCCGAGGAAGGCGAAGCGCACGAAGCCGTTCGCCGTGTGCACCCTGACCACCGCCGGAGTGCGAGCGGCCTCCAGATCCTCGCCGGCGCCGGCGGTGGCGATCCCGGCCTCGTGCAGTCGCTTCAGCGTGTCGAGCAGCGCCCCCTCGTTCGAGCAGCCGCCCCAGCAGTCGAGCATGTGGTTGCCGTTCGTCAGCATCACGTCCACGCCCGCCTCGGCCGCCGCGTCGACGGTGCGCGGGCTGCCCTGCAGCGTGAACGTCTCCACGCAGGGCGTCGGCTCACCGAGGTCCGTCAGCGAGGAATCGAGCGGGACGACAGCGATGTCCGCCGCCGCGATCGCGTCGCGCACGCCGTCGAACATCGCGCCGTAGTCGTCGAGCAGCGACAGCACGAAGTTGCTGCAACGCACGGGGATCAGGTCGCCGGTGGTCAGCATGCCGGCCGGGTCGAACGGAGGCGCCGCCTCGAGCCCGAGGGCGGCCGCCAGCTTGACGACGTCGTTCAGGCCCGGAGCGCGGACCCAGCGCACCATGCTCAGCGGCGAATCACGAGCCGGGTCGCGGTACGGGTCGTGGCCGTCGACGGTGAGCGCGAGCACCCCGATCCGCAGCTGCTCCGGCTCGATCAGCGCGATCGCTCCCGGCGTCCGGGCAACGAGGTCGACCAGCTCGGCGTCCGGGATCAGCTCGGCCGCCAGATCATCGAGCGCTATCCCGAGCGCCCCTGCGATGAGGGGCGCCTGCGAGGCGGGGAGGTATGGCACGAGCGGCTGCGGACTGCCCCCGATCCGGGACCAATCGGGGACCTCGCCGCGGAGAATGCCCGGCACGTCGGCGCGGTCCAGATCCAGTACGTCGCGCCGCTGGTCAGTGATGGCTGCCCAGCGGGCGAGCACGACCGGCCGGGACCCGGGGAGCGGCGCGTCGGCGACCGCCCAGCGCGCCTCCGCAGCGGCCGCCGGCCCGAAGTCGGCCGCCGCCGCCAACGCCGCCTCGAGGCGGGCGCGTTCGTCCGGATCGGAGACGAGGATCGCGACCGCGGCCCCGGCTTCGGGCGCAGGGGTCGCGATCACTGTTGGGGTCGGAGCAGGCGTCGCAGCCGGCTCGGGTGTGGCGGTCGGCTCCGGGGTGGCTGTCGGCGGCGGTGTCGCGTCGGGCGTGGGCAGCACGGTCGCCCCCCCCCGCCCCACCGCGCGGGGGGGGAGGTTGTTAAAAAAAAAAAGCCCCACCAAAATAAACTAAAATCAATAGACCGGAGGTGCGGAATAAAAAAAAAATGGT
>VXOS01000156.1 GCA_009839925.1 Chloroflexota bacterium | reverse complement strand
CGGGCGGGCGCACCGAGGCCGCGAACCCCGCCGAGCACGCCGAGGAGTTCGGCGGCGGCGCCGGCTACGACCGGCTGCCGACGACGACGGTGCGCGGGCGGGTGCCCTCGTACGAACCGGCGCCGCTGCCGGCGTTGCGGGACCGCGTGCGCCGCGCGCTCGCCGCAGCCGGGCTGCAGGAGGTCATCAACTACTCGCTGACAACCGGCGAGACGCTGGGCCGCGTCCGGCCTCCCGCCGAGCTGGCGGCGAACGCGCCGCTGCAGCTGCGCAACACGCTCTCCTCGGAACACCAGGTGCTGCGCACCTCGCTGCGCCACTCGCTGATCGAGACTGTGGATCGCAACCTGCGCGCGGGCGCGGACGAGATCGCGATCTTCGAGGCCGGGCGCATCTACGCGCCGCGGCGTGGCTGGGACGGCCCGCTGCCCGACGAGCGCGAGGTCGTCGCCGGCGCGCTCTGCGGCGCCGATCGCGACCGCTGGGGCAGCCCGCTCGAGCGCGCCCTCGGCTTCTTCGACGCCAAGGGCGTGCTCGACGAGCTGGGCGAACGCCTCGATGTTGCGTTCGAGTACGACCCGTCCGAGGAACACGGCCTGCTCGCCGGCCGCTGCGCGCGCGTCGCCGTCGACGGGACGCCCGTCGGCACGCTCGGCGAGGTGCACCCGGACACCCTCGAGGCGTTCGGCGTGGAGCAGGCCGTCGCGCTCTTCGAGCTGGACCTCGCGATGCTGCTCGATGCCTCGCCCGGACGGCGCAGCGCCGAGGCGGTGCCGCGCTTCCCGGCGGTCGAGCAGGACGTCGCGCTCGTGGTGGACGAGGGCGTCCCGGCGGGCGCGCTGCAGGAGCTGATCGAGCAGTCGCGGCTGGTCGCCGAGGCGCGCGTCTTCGATGTCTACCGCGGCGAGCAGCTGCCCGCGGGCAAGAAGTCGATCGCCTTCGCGATCCGCTACCAGGCGCCGGACCGCACGCTTACGAGCGAGGACGCGAACCGCGAGCAGGCACGGATCCTCCAGCGCCTCGCGCGCGAGCACGGTGCGGAGCAGCGCGCGTAGCGAGCCGCTCCCGCCGGCGCCGCGCGGACCTCACTCTCCCGGCCTTTGTCATTTCGGGAAGGTTGGAGCATACTCCAGCCATGAGTACCGGAAACTGGTTCGGGAGTCTTGTGCGCCGCGTCTTTGGAGGCGGCGCGAATGGGGAGGTGGCGATGGCCACGACAGAGGACTGGGCGGGTCTCAGCCAGCGGCTGATGTCGAGCGTCGGGACCGACGTACCGCCGATCGCGATCACCTTCTCGGACGCGCCTCCCGACGGCGTGGACGCCTTCGACGACCCGATGCCGCCGCCGCTCGAGGACGGCCGCACCGGCCGCGTCTCGGCCGGCTGCGTGTTCTGGATGAAGTCCACGGACCGCACCTTCTCGACCATGCCCGAGGACCACGGCAACTGCAGCGTCGGCAGCCTGACGCACGGCATCAAGACCCTCGAGGAGGTCGCCGGCAACTCCGACGTGGCCACGGTCCTCGAGTGCGGCTGGGTGACGATGGACGTGGTGCCGCTGATCCCGACGATCAGCGAGAAGCCCGGCGCCATCACCTACGGCCCGCTCTCCGATACGCCGGTAGACCCGGACGTGGTGATGCTGCGCGTCACCGGACGGCAACTGATGGTGCTGTCCGACGCGCTGCCGGACCTGAGTCTGCAGGGCAAGCCGCAGTGCCACATCGTCGCGATGGCGAAGGAACACGGAGTCGCTGCCGCGAGCGTTGGCTGACAGCTCAGTCGTGTACGGACCGGGATGTCCAACTCCGAAATGACCTGCGCGATTCCGGCAAGCCAGCTGGCGGACGTCGTCTCGAAGATCGAGGCGGCCGGCGGCGCCGACCTTGCCGTGGCGGGCTACGCCGCCGAGGACATGAAGCGCTTCCCTCCGGTGAACTAGCGCCGAGGGCGAGTGGCAGCGAATACCGAACGGGGCGGCTCAGCCGCCCCGTTTGCTTGCCCTCGAGAGTTCCGGTGTCAGGCCAGGGCGGCCTCGGCGCGGGCGGCCAGCTTGCCGAATGTCTCGGGCTCGCGCACCGCGAGGTCGGCGAGCATCTTGCGGTCGATCTCGATGCCGGCGCGCTTGAGGCCCTGGATCAGGCGGCTGTAGCTGAGGCCGTGCAGCCGGGCCGCCGCGTTGATGCGCACGATCCAGAGCCGCCGGAAGTCGCCCTTGCGCTCGCGCCGGTGGTCGGTCGCGTAGCGCAAGGCGTGCAGCACCGACTCGTTGGCGACCTTGAAGTTGCGATGGCGCTTGCCGCGGTGGCCGCGAGCACGGCGGATGATCTTCTTGTGGCGGGCGCGCGTGGCGACGCGATTGCGCGTTCGCGGCATCGTGTTCTACCCCTCGTGCGCTACTGGCCGAGCAGCGTGCGGATGCGCTTGCGCTGCGTCGGGTGCACCTCGTGCATGCGGCCCAGCGCCTGGAGCTTCTCGCGGCGCTTCTTCATGCGCTTGTTGTTGAGGTGGTGGGCGCGGACGAGCAGCTTGCCGCTGCCCGTGACCTTCACGCGCTTCGCCGTGCCCCGGTGAGTCTTCATCTTCGGCATGGTTCGAGTCTACCGAGGCGGATGCGCTACGGGCCAGCAGCGCCGCCGGCGCTACGAGTCCGCTTCCGCCTCGCCCGCGGCCACGGCCTTCGGGTCGCGCATCACGACCATGGAGAGCATGCGGCCCTCCATCTGCGGCGGCCGCTCGACTGTCGCGACGTCCTCGATGCGCGAGTAGAAGCGGTCGAGCAGGTCGCGGCCGACCTCCGGGTGCGTGATCTCGCGCGCGCGGAACATGACCGAGATCTTCACCTTGTCGCCCTCGGCCAGCAGCTTGCGCGCGGTGCGCGCCTTGAAGGCGATGTCGTGCTCGTCGATCTTCACGCGCATCCGCACCTCGCGCAGCGAGGAGTGGCGCGAGGCCTTGCGCGACTCGCGCTCCCGCTTGGCCTGCTGATACTTGAACTTGCCGTAGTCCATGATCCGGACCACGGGCGGGGTCGCCGTCGGCGCCACCTCGACGAGGTCGAGGTTCGCGTCGTCCGCGATGCGCTGTGCCTCGTTGATGTCGAGGATGCCGAGTTGCTCGGTGTCACGGATCACGCGGACCTGCGGGACCTGAATCTGATCGTTGATCCGCAGCTCTTTCGCGATCGGAGGCACCTCTCGGCTACATCCGGGCGCCCGGCCGGGGCGCGCGGGCGCTGATTCTAGCACTCCCTGCAACGCCTGTGGCCGCCGCGCGGCAGTCCCGTTGCTACTCCTCGGTCTCGGCGGGGTCGTACTCGATGAGCAACTGGCCCTGCTCCACGCTGTCGCGGGCGTTGACGTGTACGGCGGTCACCGTGCCGTCGAGCGGGATCAGCACCTCGTTCTGCATCTTCATCGCCTCGAGGACGAGCGCCGTCGCCCCGGCTTCCAGCACGTCGCCCGGCGCGACGCGCACCTCGACGACGACGCCGGCGAGGGGCGAGGTGATCTCGCCCGGTGCGTCCTCCGCGCCGCCAACCACGCCGCGGCCGCGGCCGCTGCCCGTGACCTGCTGGATCCGGAAGCGCCGTGAGCCCACGGTCACGTCGAACGAGGCGCCGTCGCGCGCCACGTAGGCGCGCCGGGTGACGCTTCCGATGCGGAACGAGACGAAGCCGGGCAGCTCCGCCGCGTCCACGTCGATCGCGATCGGCTCCGCCTCGTCGATCGTGACGAGTGTCTCAGCGCCCCCGCCGGGGGCGCTGTCGAGGACGACCGTGCGTTCCTCGCCGCCTACGAGGAGCCGATGCCGCTTCGCCATCCTCGTCCCTCCGCGTGGCGCACGCGCGCGCCGAGCGCGTCGCTGCGTCCGGCCAGCGCCCAGCCGCGGCCGGGCGCTCCTGCTGCTCCGTTGGCCCCCGATCCGCGAGCGCTGCCCATGCTCGAGGCCAGAGCGGCCGCGATCAGGGCGGTCAGCTCGCTCGGGTCGCCCTCGGGCGGCGGGGGCATCTCGAACTCGCGCTCCAGCCAGCCGGTGTCGACCGCGCCCGAGACGTAGTCCGGGTGATCGAGCAGCGCGAGGTGGAAGGGCGCATTGGTGTCGATGCCGGCGACCAGCAGGTCCTGCAGCGCGCGCCGCAGCCGCTCGATCGCGGCCGGGCGGTCCTCCGCCCAGACAATCAGCTTGCCCAGCAGCGAGTCGTAGAAGATCGGCACGTCCAGCCCGTCGTAGAGCATCGAGTCGAAGCGCACGCCCGGCCCGAGCGGCGGCTCGACGCGCCGCACGAGGCCGAACGAGGGCGCGAAGTTGGCGTAGGCGTTCTCGGCGTTGATCCGCGCCTCGATCGCCCAGCCGTGCGGCTGCGGCAGGCCGGCGTCGTCGGGCAGCGGCTCGCCGTCGGCGACCGCCAGCTGCAGCGCGACGAGGTCGACGCCGTAGACGAACTCGGTCACGGGGTGCTCCACCTGGAGCCGCGCGTTCATCTCGAGGAAGTAAAACTCGCCGTCCTCGCCGAGCAGGAACTCGACGGTCCCGGCGTTGCGGTAGCCGCAGCTGCGCGCGGCGGTCACAGCGACGTCGCAGAGCCGCGCCCGCAGCTCCTCGTCGACGGCGACCGAGGGCGCCTCCTCGATCAGCTTCTGGCGGCGGCGCTGGATCGAGCACTCGCGCTCGCCGAAGGCGCGCACGTTGCCGTGCGCGTCGGCCATCACCTGCACCTCGACGTGCCGGGCGGGCGAGACGTACTTCTCGAGGAAGATGGTCGCGTCGCCGAAGGCGGCTGCCGCCTCCGTGCCGGAGACGCGCATCGCGTCCTCCAGCTCGTCAATGCTCTCGACAATGCGGATCCCGCGCCCGCCGCCGCCGGAGGCGGCCTTGACCAGCAGCGGGAAGCCGATCCGCTCGGCTTCGGCGCGCGCGTGCTCGACGTTCTGCGGGTCGATGTCCTCGGCGCCGGGGACGACGGGCACGCCGGCGCTCTCCATGAGCCGCCGCGCCTGCACCTTGTCGCCCATCGCCTGCATCGCCGAGGCAGGCGGGCCGATGAAGGTGATGCCGGCCGCGTCGCAGGCCTCGGCGAAGGCGGGGTTCTCGGAAAGGAAGCCGTAGCCGGGGTGCACCGCGTCGGCGCCCGTCTGCCGGGCTGCCTCGATGATCTTGTCGATGACGAGGTAGGACTGGGTGGCCGGGCCGGGGCCGATCAGCACGGCGGCGTCGGCGTTGCGCACGTGCAGCGCGTCGCGGTCCGCCTCGGAGTAGACGGCGACGGTTTCGATGCCCAGCTCGCGACAGCTGCGCTGGACGCGCAGCGCGATCTCCCCGCGGTTCGCCAGCAGCACGCGCTTCGGCATCGCCTGTCCCGTCCTCCGGCCTATCGAGGCCGCGCGTCAGATTGTCACGGCCTGCGGCCGCCAGCAACCACGCGGCGCGCTACGCCTCCTGCTCCGCCTCCGGGTCCGGCGAGCGCTCGTCGCGCTCCCGCGCGACGCGATCGACCGCTTCGGCGAGCGGCGTGGGGCCGAGGTCGCCGAGCGCGCGGTGGCGCAGTGAGACGGCGTGGCCCTCGGCCTCGCGGTCCCCGACGACCAGCATGTAGGGCACCTTCTGCAGCTGCGCCTTGCGGATCTTCGCGCCCATGCGGTCGCCGCCAGCGTCGACCTCGACGCGCAGCCTGCGCGCCGCGAGGGCGTCGCGGACGGTCCCCGCGTACTCGACGTGGCGGTCGGCGATCGGGATCACGGTCGCCTGCACCGGCGCGAGCCAGAGCGGCAGCGCGCCGGCGTAGTGCTCGATCAGGATGCCCATGAAGCGCTCGATCGAGCCGTAGAGCGCGCGATGCACCATGAACGGGCGGTGCTCCTGTCCGTCCTCGGCGATGTAGCCCATCTCGAAGCGCTCGGGCAGGTTGAAGTCGAACTGCACCGTCGAGCACTGCCAGGCGCGCCCGAGCGCGTCGACGAGGTCGAAGTCGATCTTCGGTCCGTAGAACGCGCCCTCGCCCTCGTCGACCTCGTACTCGAGCGCGGTGCGTTCGAGCGCCGCGCGCAGCGACGCCTCGGCGAGGTCCCAGTCCTCGACGGCGCCGACGTACTTCTCCTCGGGCCGCGTCGAGAGCCGCGCCCGCACCTCGTCGAAGCCGAACGCCCCGAGCACGCGCAGGAAGAGCTCGACGACGCCGACGATCTCGTCCTCGACCTGGTCGGGCGTGCAGATGATGTGGGCGTCGTCCTGCGTGAAGCCGCGCACGCGCAGCATCCCGTGCAGCGTGCCGGAGCGCTCGTAGCGGTAGACCGTCCCGAGCTCTGCGAGCCGCACCGGCAGCTCGCGGTAGGAGCGCAAGGCGTTCTTGTAGATCTGGATGTGGAACGGGCAGTTCATCGGCTTCATGTAGAAGTCGCTGCCGTCCACGTCCATCGGCGAGTACATGGACTCGGCGTAGAAGTCGAGGTGCCCGCTCTGCTCCCAGAGCGTCGCGCGGCCGGTGTGAGGCGTGAAGACCAGCTCGTACCCGGCCTCGAGGTGCTCGTGGCGCCAGAGGTCCTCCATCTCGAGGCGCACGCGCGCGCCCTTCGGGTGCCAGTAGATCAGGCCCGGTCCGTACTCCTCGTGGGTGGAGAACAGGTCCAGCTCGCGGCCGAGCCTGCGGTGGTCGCGCCGCTCGGCCTCCTCGCGGGCCGCGAGGTGGGCGTCCAGTTCCTCCTGCGTGGGGAAGAGCGCGCCGTAGACGCGCTGCAGCATCGGGCGGCGCTCGTCGCCCCGCCAGTAGGCGCCGGAGACGTGCGTGAGCGTGAACGCGCCGACCTGGCCCGTCCGCTCCATGTGCCCTCCTTCACAGAGGTCGTCGAACTCGGCGTGGCGGAAGTAGCCGACGGTCTCATCGTCGATTTCGTCGATCAGCTCGAGCTTGTAGGGCTGGTCCGCGAAGATCTCGCGCGCCTCGTCCCTGGGGATCCATTGCCCCTCGATCGGCACGTTGCGCTTGATCGTGCGGCGCATCCGCCGCTCGATGCGCTCGAGGTCCTCGGGCGTGAGCGGGCGCGGGAGGTCGAAGTCGTAGTAGAAGCCGTGCTCGATCGGCGGGCCGATCGCGTACTTGCCCTCGGGGAACAGCTCGAGCACGGCCTCGGCGAGGACGTGCGCGGCGGAGTGACGCATGCGGAAGAGGCGCTCCTCCGGCGACAGCGTGTCGAGCGGCGCCTCGTCGTGGTGCGAGTCGTCGGGGGGCGCTTCCGGGGCATCGAGGTCCGGCTCGCCTGGTCTGTTGCTCATCGCTCGCTCCTGCTCGCTCGCCATCGATCGCTGCGGGAGCGGCGACGCGCGAGAGCGAAAGACGCAAGACGGCGCGCCGCCGTCCGCTCAGGGACGGGAAGCGCGCCTCACGTGGTTCCACCCTGTTTCCCCCGACCGCCGAGGCGATCGAGGCTCATTGAGGCCGCTAACGGGGCCAGCCGCCACGGGTTCGCCCGTGGGCTCCGGGGTGGTGCGCCCTCGTGTGCGGCGGCGGGGCTCCCAGCCGTGGCCCCGCTCTCTGTGCGCCGCGCCTCGTGACGGCGTGCGTCCCCATCGACGCTCGGTCTGGCGGCGTCCGCGGACGCCGTACCACGATCCATGGTAGCAACCGCGGCGGTTGGGGGAAGCGTGGGCGGCGCTCCTTCGGTCCCTCGACTTGATCACGGCCCCACGGCGCTACGACGAGCACGCATGACCGAGTGCTAGGATGCGGCGGACGGAGAGCCGACGCGGAGCGTGTTCGATGAGGATGCCCTCGGCCTACACGAAGGGCTACGAATCGGCCCGGGCGCTCGATCCGGACAGGGCGCGGAACTACGTCGCTCATACGCTCATCGGCGACCCGGCAGCCGACGAGCTGATCGAGGAGCTTGCCCCTCTCGGGCAGGAGGAGTTGGGCAGGCTGCTCCAGATCGGGATGGACGGCGACGAGCGCGCGCTGCGGGAAGCGCCTGCCGTCCTGCGAGAGTTCTTCGAATCCTGCGCGGCTCCGCCCGACTGGCTCGACCTACCCGGCCACGTTCCTGGCATCCGCATGTTTCACCGCAACTCGGCGCTGGTGCTGGGGGCGATGGTGGCCGGCACGCTGGTGGAGGGATTCGCCACGAACATCGCCAAGTCTTTCTTCATAACGGGAAAGATCCGTGACCAGGGCATTCGACGGCTGAAGCAGAACAACCGCCACATGATGGAGATCTTCCTCCCCGGCGGCCTCGAAAGAGACGGCGACGGATGGAAGCTGTCCGTTCGCATCCGGCTGGTGCATGCGATGGTCAGGCGCCTGCTGGACGCCTCCGAGGACTGGGACCACGAAGCCTGGGGCACCCCGGTCAGCGCCGCCCACACGGGCTTCGCGATCACCGCGTTCTCGGCGAGGTCCCTGAAACACCTGAAGAGCCTGGGAGCGCAGTTCAACGACGAAGAGCGCGCGAGCTTCATGCAGGTCTGGCGCTACTCGGGTCATCTCATGGGCATCCCCGAAACGATCCTGTTCCGGGACGAACCGGATGCCCTGGAGACATTCAGGATTGGCCTTGCGTGCGAGCCTGATGCCGAGCTGGAGTCCATCTCGCTTGCGAACGCGCTGGTCAACTCCTCTCCACTGATTGCGGGGGTGACCGAACCGGCCGCTCGCCGAAGGCTGGCACACTACGTGTTCCGAGTCTCTCGCGCGCTCATCGGACCCCGGGTCGCCGACCAGCTCATGTTTCCCCGCTACCCGACGTTCGGGGTCCTCTGGTGGTTCCGCATGCAGAACCGGTACGACGACCTCATGAACAGGCTCTACAAGAGTCGCGCCCGGAAGAACAACAAACTGAGCGCCATGCTCGATGTCTCGATGGTCGACGAAGCGGGGATTAGCTACAGGCTGCCTGACCACGTCTATGCAGAAGAGTCGTCCTGGTGGTGATCTGGCGCTGCGAGGCCGATGAGGTGACCCTCGGCGTCCCGGTACCGTCTACGGTCAAGGCTGGTGGGCCGGACTGGACAAAATCAAGAACTCCCGCACGCTCGCTCGTCACAC
>VXOS01000015.1 GCA_009839925.1 Chloroflexota bacterium | reverse complement strand
CCTCACCCCCGCCCTCTCCCCCAGGAGAGGGGGCCGGAAGGCGCGCCCTCGCTACTCCGTCATTCCGGCGAAAGCCGGAGTCCAGGCGCGCCGGACCAGCCGCGCGACCCCGAGAGCCCAAATGGCGTGACGACATTCGGCGGGGCGCCCTCCCCCCGCCCTCGAGGGGGCCGGATCGGTGGGCGGGCTACTCGCCCACCCAACGCACGTTGTCGACGGAGGGGCGGGCCGCTCGATAGAACCGCTCATCGGCAGTCCAGAGGTCGCAACCCAGCGCATCGGCCAGGGCGAGGTAGTGCGCGTCGTAGACGGCGCCCTGATCGAGCTGACTCGCCAGTTCGAGCGCTCTGCTGTGCAGGCCGGCCGTCTCCAGCAACTCGATGTCGGAGGCGAGCATGCTCTCGATCAGGCGCGCCGCCTCGGTGAGCGGCAACTCCCCCCGCACCACACGCCGGTGCAGGGCGTTGCCGACCTCGACCGGCATGAGGTACGGCGCTGCCGGCGTGACGCCATTGGCGGCCCAGGACCGGGCAAGTGCGAGCGCCTCCCCCGAGTCCGCCTCCCTGACCAGCCATTTGACCGCCAGGCTGGCGTCGACCACGACACGCCCGTTCACGGCGAGGCGCGCTGCTCGCGAGCCTCGCGGATGAGGTCAGCGGAGTCCCCGGGAAGCGTCGTTCCCGCAAAGATCTCCTCCTGAAGCGCAGCGAGGCGCTCAATCGCCTCGCCGAAGGGCAGGACGGGGATGCCCTCGGCCTCGTCCCTGTCCAGCTCCTTGCCGATGGCGGTCTGGCAGTACTGGCGCATGCTGACGCCCCTGAGCGCGGCGATGGCCTTCAATCGCCGCTGCAGGGGGGCATCCAAATCCAGGGTGAGGCGCTTCTTCTCGAGGGTCATCGCAGGGTCTCCATAGTGACGCAAATACAGAATAACAGAAGATAGACTCGGATCCGCTACTCGAGGTCGCGCAGGCGCGGCACGAGGGCGTAGATCGCGAGCGCGGTCAGCACGAGCAGCAGGGAGAAGCTGCCCAGCCCCAGCTGCGGCCCCACCGCCTCGGCGATCAGGCCGACGGCGAAGGCGCCGAGGGCCATCGTCCCCACCTGCATCATGAAGATGCTCGCCATCCGGCCGCGGTAGGCGTCCTCCACGTGCGTGTGCAGCAGCACGTTGTTGAGCGCCTGCCGCCCCGACTCGCCGACCCCGACGACGACCATCAGCGCGAGCGACAGCACGTAGTTCGAGGAGGCGGAGAACGCCGTCAGCCCGAGGCCGGTCACCGCCACGCTCAGCAGCAGCAGCTTCCCGCGCTGCCCTGACTCCAGCGAGGCCAGCGCGAGCACGCCGACCAGCGACCCGATGCCGGCGACGCTCATCATCAGACCGAGCTGTGCCGCGTCCCCGTTCAACACGTCGGCGACGAACCCCGGCAGCAGCCGGATGTAGGGCATCCCCAGCAACGAGGTCACGAAGCTGAGAGCGAGCAGCAGGAACACCGTGCGCGTGCGGAGGATGTAGGCGAGGCCCTCGCGGAACTCCTCGATCCCGCCGCGCGGGCTCGCCGCGCCCGGGTCCGGCTCGCGCTTCGGCACGCGGAGCAGCAGGACGACGGAGAGCAGGAAGAGCGCGGTCATCAGCACGTAGACCCACTCCGGACCGATGATCGCGAGCATCACCCCGGCGAGCATCGGGCCGAACAGCCGCATCGTGTTCATGCCCGCCATGTTGAGCGAGACGGCGTTCTGCAGGCGGCCGAGCCCGACGATCTCCGGCGGCATCGACTGCAACGCCGGGAAGATCACGCCGCTGGTCGCTCCCTGCGCCATCGCCGCGACCAGCAAGTGCTCGTAGCGCAGCTGATCCATGAAGAGCAGGACGGCCACCGCCGCCGAGGTCAGCGCGGCTCCGAGTTGGCCCACCTGGACGACGAGCCGCTTGGAACGCCGGTCGGCGAGCACGCCCCCGTAGAGGGAGAAGCCGAGCATCACCACGGACAGGAACAACGCCATCGTTCCGAGCGCCGCATAGGACCCGGTGAGTTCGAACACGAGGTAGCCGCGCGCGAGCATCTGCATGTTCATCGTCGCGTTGAGGCCGAGCGTGGCGATGAAGAACCAGCGGAAGTCGCGGTCGCGCAGCGACTCGAAGGTGCGCGCCGTGGTCAGGCTGCGGAGCCCTCGCGAGGTCGCTGCCGCGCGCTCGGGGTGCGCGTCCAGGCCCACGCCACCTTGCGAGGGCGCGTCCGGGCGATCGGCGTCGCGGCGCTGTGCAGTCAGCGTGTTCCCTCGCGAGCGGCGGGCGGCCGGGTGTGGTCGCTCCGGGAGGATTCTAGGTGGTTCGCAGCCTGACGCAGTGCTGCGAGGCTTCGCGGCGCTACTGGATCTCGCGCACGCGGGGCACGAAGAGGTGCACGACGATGGCGACGAGGACGAGCAGCAGGGCGAAGCTGCCGAGGCCGACCTGCGGGCCCACCGCCTCGGCGATCAGGCCGACGATGAAGGCGCCGAGCGCCATCGTGCCGACCTGCGTCATGAGCACGCTCATCACGCGGCCCCGGTAGGCGTCGTCCGCGTACTGGTGGATCAGCACCACGTTGAGCGCCTGTCGTCCCGCCTCGCCGATCCCGACGATGAACATCAGGACGATCGAGATCGCGAAGATCGAGGAGGCGGAGAAGGCCGTCAGGCCGAGGCCCATCACCACCATGCTCAGCAGCAGCAGCCTGCCGCGCCGCCTCGATCGCAACGAGGCGAGCGCCAGCGCGCCGGTCAGCGATCCGAAGCCCGCGAGGCTCATCAGAATGCCGAGCTGCGCCGAGTCGCCGTTCAGCACGTCGGCGACGAAGCCCGGCATCAGGCGGATGTAGGGCATCCCCAGCAGCGAGGTCGTGAAGCCGATCGCCAGCAGCGAGAACACCGTCGGCGTGCGGCGGATGTAGGTAAAGCCCTCGCGCAGCTCGCGCATGACGTTGGCGGCGCTCATCGAGCGCGGGCGCGGCGCCAGCTTCGGCACGCGGGCGAGCAGGACGATCGAGATCACGAACAGTACGGTCATGATCGTGTAGGCCCACTCCGCCTCGGTGACCGCGAGCAGTACGCCGGCGAGTGCCGGCCCGAGCAGGCGCATGACGTTCATGTTCGCCGTGTTGAGCGAGACGGCGTTCTGCAGCAGCGAGGGCTCGACGATCTCGGGCGGCATCGCCTGGCGGGCCGGCATCATCAGGCCGCTGGTCACGCCCTGCGCGAACGCCGCGACCAACAGGTGCTCCCAGCGCAGCAGGTCCGCGAAGAGCAGCGTCGCGACCGCCGCCGCGTTGAGCGCCGCCGCGATCTGCCCCAGCTGGAGAATCATCCGCTTCGAGCGGCCGTCGGCGAGCACGCCCCCGTAGAGCGAGAACGCGAGCATCGAGACCGCATGCACCAGCGCGAGCGTGCCGAGCGCGGCGTAGGAGCCGGTCAGCCAGAAGACAAGGAAGCCGCGCGCCAGCATCTGCATGTTCATCGCCGCGTTCTGGCTGAGCGAGGCGAAGAAGAACCAGCGGAAGTCGCGGTCGTGTAGCGAGGCGAAGGTGGGCGCGGCGGCGACGCCCCTGATCAGTTGCGCGGGCGTCGGGAGCCCTTCCGCGTCCGCGTCCGGGCGCGGGCCCTCTTGCGAGGGCGCGTCCTCGCGGTCGTCGTCGCCGGTGTGCGTAGTCGTCGGCGCGCTCCCTCGCGGGCGGCCGGCGGGAAGCGGCCGCGGCTGGTCGTCCTCGGAGGATTCGAGGCGGCGCCTAGCCTATCGCAGGGTCGGGTTGGCGGCTGCTAGTGCGGCGGGGCCCGGGCCGCCCCGCCGGGAGTCTGTCCTCAGCCGTCCTGCGTCTCGTCGTCGCTCGGTTTCCGCTCGCCCGAAAGAAACGCATGGAGCGGGTCAGGCGCGCGCGTCGGGCGTGGAGCACGGGAACCGAGGCGCCGCGGCCCGGAGGCGGTCGGCGGCTTGCGGCCGCCCGGAGGGGCGTTCGCGGCATGCGACCGCGCGGAGGCGAGCCACTGCTCGTAGTCGTCCAGAGGCGCCTTCGGGGGACGCGACGGCCTGAAGCCCCGCACGCCTCGCCTCCGCCCCGGGGCGCTCACGGTTCGCTCGAGTGGCGAGTCGCTGATGGCGGGCCGGAAGGCGATGATGACCAGCGCGACGTACAGGGATAGTGCACCGAGGAGCGTCCAGAGCCATACGTTCCGGCCCTTGCTCCAGGCAAGGTATCCGGACAGGGCGGCACAGGCCGTGGAAGCGATGAACCACTGCAACGATGGCCACGCAGTGCTGGCGGGCGGGTCGGCGTCAAGGAGCCTGACGAGGGCGGCCGGAAGAAACGGCAGCAACGCGCCGATCGGGGCCCAGATCCACCAGGGCGCTCCGTTCTGGCCGGCGGCGAGGCCCGCGAGGAGCGCGCCCGTGAAGGCAGCTCCGGCCAGCAAGACCGGGAACCAGGCGGCTTCGATCTCGGCATCGGTCACCAAGACCGTTCTCCTTCCTCTCTGGCTCGCCGGCGTGCGTTACGGAAGCCCGGGGCTGCGGCTGCGGGCTCAGAAGCCGCCGCCGGGGATGTGCCCCGACATGTCCCGGTGCGCCTCGGTGCGAGCGTCGTCCCGCTGCCGCCCGATCTTCTTACCCTCGGCCTGCGCGCGGAGCCACGAGTCGTGGTCCAGCCCGTCGGGGAGGCCGCGGTTCGCGGCTCGCCCTCGTGTCTGCGGCAGGACGGCGACGATGATGAGCGCGGCGATGGTGAACAGCGCGCCCAGCAGGGCCCACAGCCACACCCGGCGCCGCTTCCAGCGGGCGACGGAGCCCGCCGCGACGGCGCACACCGCCATCAGCACAAGCAGCGGGACGATCTCCACGCGAGGGCTCCCTTCGCTTCGGCGGCGCAGCACGATGATCTCGCGATGCGCCGCTGCCAGCATAGCGGGGCGGCGCACTCGACCCGGCGGGAGCGTTGATCCACCAGCACGCCGCCCCGATCCTTCGGAGGCCGGAGACGGCGCAGCGAGCGGGCGGGCGGCGCACCCTTGAGCACGAACGACCCCCCAGGCCTGACGACCCGCGATCGCCGGCGCGCCGACTCGAAGTGGTCCGTCGCGCTGCTCATCGGGCTGAACATGACCGCGCCGCTCGCGGTCGACATGTTCCTGCCCTCGATGCCGAACATGGCCGAGGAGTTCGAGGCGCCGACGGCGACGGTGCAACTGGCGGTGACGCTGTTCCTGATGGCGTTCGCGGCCTCGCAGCTTGTGTACGGGCCGGTCTCGGACCGCTTCGGGCGGCGCCCGGCGCTCGTCGCCGGCCTCGTGCTGTTCATCGCGGGCGGCGTGCTGTCGCTGCTGGCGTGGTCGGCGGAGGCGCTGATCGTCGGGCGCGTCATCCAGGGCGTCGGCGGCGGCGCCGGCCCCGCGATCGGGCGCGCGATGGTGCTCGACGTGTTCGGGCGCGAGCGCGCGGCGCGGATCATCGCCTACCTGACGATTGCCACCCCGCTGGCGCCGACGGTCGCGCCGATCATCGGGGGCGTCCTGCAGGAGTTGTTCGACTGGCGCGCCGTCTTCGTCAAGTTGATCGGCATCGGGGTGGTCCTGCTCGTCGCGTACCAGCTGCTGCTGCCGGAGACGAACCTGCGCCGCGACCGCAGCGCCCTCGGCGCGATGCAGATGGGCAGGAACTACGGTGCCCTGCTCTCGAATCGCACCTTCCTCGCCTACGGGCTGGCGATGGGGCTGATGTTCAGCGGCCAGCTTGTCTTCATCTCTGGCTCGTCGTTCGTGCTGATCGAGGAGCTCGGCCTCTCGGCGGGGCAGTTCGGACTCGGCTTCGGGTTCGTGGCGGTCGGCATCATGAGCGGGGCGTGGCTCTCGAGCCGGCTGGTCGCGCGCTGGGTGGACTCGCGGGTGGTGCTGTTCGGGGCTGTGCTCTCGACGAGCGCGGCGGGCCTGATGGCGGCGCTCGCCTGGGGCGGTGTCGCCAGCGCGTGGGCCGTGTTGCTGCCGATGTTCTTCTTCGCCGGTGGCAACGGCATCGTCCGCCCGCCGGCGATGGCGGGGGCGCTGATTCCGTTCCAGCGCATGGCCGGCCTGGCCTCGGCAGTGCTGGGCTTCTTCCAGCTGGTCTTCGCCTCGATGTACAACATCGCCTTCAGCCAGCTCGTCGAGCTGGACCAGGTCGCGCTCGCGAGCGCGATCGCCGCCGCCGCGGCCTCGAACCTCGTGATGCTGCTGCTGCTCCGCCCGCCCGCGAGCGCGCGATAGCGGCCGGCGGCGGGGTGAGACCCACACCTGTCCGCCCCGCCCCGAACCTCTAGAATCGTCCGGCGCCGACTCGACCGGAGGGATGCAGCGATGCCGCCAACGACCGGAACGCCCGCCTTCGAGGATCTGCCGACCATGGACGAGGGCAGCGATGAGCGCCACGCCTGGGACGTCTGGGGCCGCGACGATCAGGTCGGCTCCTTCAACCGCGTGACTCCGGAGCATGTCGTGGCCGCTGCCCGCCTCGTCCGCACGGGCAAGGTGATCAACCTCGATCTGCCGCTCAACGAGCCGGACCCGCCGCTCAGCCATCGCACCCGCTTCGTCCACCACGTCGAGACCGGCCGCCAGACCCGCGACGACTGGGTCGACGGCTTCTTTCTGCAGGGCTCCAGCCAGTGGGACGCCCTCTCGCACGTGCGCTACCGCCAGTACGGCTACTGGGGCGGCCGCCAGGACGAGGACGTCAACGAGGGCCGCGAGTGCGGCATCGACCAGTGGGCCGAACGCGGCATCGTCGGCCGCGGCGTGCTGATCGACGCGAAGCGGCACTACGACTGCGCGCCCGACGAGCGCTTCGCGATCACCGGCCCGATGATCGAGGAGATCGCGGAGGCGCAGGGCGTCGCGATCGAGCCCGGCGACACGCTGCTGCTCAACACCGGCTGGCTCGATTGGCTGCTCTCGCTCGACCTCGATACGCGCCTGGCGATGCAGGGGTCGGTTGCGCCGACGCCGGAGGGGATGCAGGCGCCCGGCCTCGACGGCCAACGCGAGACGGCGGCGTGGCTGTGGAACCGCGGGATCAGCGCCGTGGCCGCCGACACGCACGCGATGGAGGCGCTGCACGTCAAGCCCGAGGAGGGCTTCCAGCACCGCCGCCTGCTGCCGATGCTCGGCATCGCGATCGGCGAGTACTTCAACCTCGCCCCGCTCGCGGCGGACTGCGCCGGGGACGGCGTCTACGAGTTCATGCTCGTCTCCTCGCCGCTCAACATCCTCGGCGGCGTCGGCTCGCCGCCCAACGCCTACGCGATCAAGTAGCGGGGCGGCGAGGGAGGCGTTCGGGCATGACCGAGCTCGACGCAGGCGCCCTGGCGGGCGTGCGCGTGCTCGAGGTGGGCACGCACATCGTCGGGCCCTACTGCGCGCAGAACCTCGCCGACCTCGGCGCGGAGGTGGTGAAGATCGAGGCGCCGGGCGGCGATGCGACGAGGCGGCTCGCCGGCTTCGCGCCGAACGAGAGCAAGCTCTTCCACACGCTCAACCGCGGCAAGCGCAGCGTCGTCCTCGACCTGCGTCAGGAGGCAGCGCGCGAAGCGCTGCGCCGCCTCACGCCGGGCTTCGACGTCTTCGTGATCAACGCCCGCCCCGGCGTGCCGCAGCGCCTCGGCATCGACTACGAGACGCTGCGAGGGCTGCGCGAGGATCTGATCTACGTCGAGCACACCAGCTACGGCACGCGCGGACCGGACGCCCAGAAGCCCGGCGGCGACGTGGTGATCCAGGCCTACACCGGCCTCATGGCCGCGGAGAGCAAGATCGACGAGTTCGGCGCGCCGCAGCGCATGAGCAGCACGGTCCTCTCCGACTACGCGGGCGGCATCGCCGGCGCGATGGGGGTCTGCGCGGCGCTCTTCCGGCGCGAGCGCACCGGCCGGGGACAGTACATCAGCGCGCCGCTGGTGGCGGCTGCGGCCTCCTTCCTCTCTTACTACGTCTCCCGGCTCCCGGCCGTGGACGCCGTGACCAGCGGCCCGATGCTGGAGCGCGTGCGCGCGGTGCGCGAGGCCGGCGGCGGCTATCGCGAGATCCTCGAGACGCGCGGGCTGCAGGTGCTGACGCAGAACGCGGCGGGCCTGCTCTACACGAACGGCTACCCCGTCCGCGACGGCGCGATCGTGCTCGGCGCGGTCAGCGCGGAGAACCGCGACCAGATCCGCGCCGCGCTCGGCATCGAGGACGACCCGACCGCCGATCCGGACTTCAACGCGCTCGACCCCGACAACTGGCCGGTGATCGAGCAGGTCCGCGAGCGCATCCGCTCCGTCATGCGCGAGCGCACGATGGACGAGTGGATGGAGGCGCTCGACGCGGCCGGCGCGCCTGCCTCGCGGGTCAACCTGCCCGAGGAACTCGCCGACGAGCCGCAGCTCGAGGCGCTGGGGCTGCTGCTCGACCTCGAGCACGAGCTGACCGGCCCGGAGCGGATGGTTGGCGCGCTCGTCGAGATGTCGGAGAGCGCGACGGGCGCGCGCCGCGCCGCGCCGCCCCTCGGCCGCGACACCGTCGAGGTGCTGACGGAAGCCGGCTTCAGCGCCACGGAGATCGAGGCGCTGACACAGGCGGCGCGTGCGTGAACCTCGCGGTAAGGTGAGCGCCGCCGGGAGGGAGCCTCGATGGCGCTGCCCGTGACGAGTGAGGCGCTTGACGACGTGCGCGTCCTCGACCTGTCCGAGGGCGTCGCCGGGCCGTTCTGCACCAAGCTGCTGGCCGCCCTCGGTGCGGACGTCATCACCGTCGAGGCGCCGGGCCGGGGCGACCGTGCCCGCTCCGCTCCGCCCTTCGCCGGCGACGAGCCGCATCCCGAGCTGAGCGGCCTCTTCCTCTACCTCAACACCGGCAAGCGCAGCGTCACGCTCGACCTCGCACAGGCCTCGGGGCGCGCGATCGCCGCCCGGCTCGCCGCCGAGTGGGCAGACATCGTGATCGAGGACTTCGCGCCCGGGCAGCTCGACGCCTGGGGCCTCGGGTATGAGGCGCTCGCGGCGGCCCCCCCCGCCGCGCGGGCGGGCGTGATCGTCGTCGCGGGGTCGGGCAACGGGGCGCGCGGGCCCGACCGCGGCTGGCCGGGCGCGGCCCTGGCCATGGGCGCCCACGGC
>VXOS01000010.1 GCA_009839925.1 Chloroflexota bacterium | reverse complement strand
CCGCCGGGGGCCGGGTGGTTGGGGGGGCTTACTGTTATGACGGCTGGCGCCGGAATGACGGTCTGGGGCCGGATGACGGGCAGGGGAGCCAGCGGGACTGACGGTTCTGCAACGGGCTCCCGAGGGAGAGGTGAGGGAGAAGACCGTGAGCGGACCGCGTGACGATTCCGTGCCCGCGCTCGTCGATGGCGCGTGGCTGGCGGAGCACCTCGACGACCCCGACCTGCGGGTGCTGCACATCGCCAACGATCGCGCCGAGTACGACGCGGCGCACGTGCGCGGCGCGGTCTACGCGCACGGCTACGGCGACTTCACCGAGGACCGCGACGGCGTGCGCGCGCTGGTGCCGACTCCAGAGCGCATGGCGGCGAACCTGTCGCGCCTCGGCGTCTCGCCGGAGCAGCGCATCGTCTGCACGGCGGGCGCACGCTCGGCGTGGCCCGCGCGGGCTTACTGGGCGCTGCGCTACTACCGCTTCCCTCGCGTGCACCTCGCCGACGGTGCCGTGCCGGCGCTGCGCGAGGCCGGCGTGCCGGTGGACGCCGACGTTCCCGCCGTCACCCCGAGCGACGTCGCGCTGGCCGACCCTGACACCTCGATCATCGCGCTCGCGGGTGACGTGCTCGAGGCCGCCGAGGGCGGCCCGGCGCGCATCGTCGACTGCCGCTCGGACGGCGAGTGGCTGGGCGAGGCGCACGGCCACGCCGAGGCGCCGCGCATGGGGCGCATCCCGCGCGCGGTGCACCTCGAGTGGGAGCGTTTGGTCCGCGAGGACGGACGGCTGCTGCCGCTGGAGCAGCTTCGCGCGCTCTTCTCCGCCGCCGGGGTCGACGGCTCGGTCGCGGCGTACCCGTACTGCGGGGGCGGCGTGCGCTCGGCCGTCGCCTGGTTCGTGATGCACGAGCTACTGGGCTACGAGCAGGCGCGCAACTACGACGGCTCCTGGTCCGAGTGGGCGGTGCGTTCCGAGTTGCCGGTGGAGCGCGGGTAGCGCGGGCGGCTACGCCGAGGCGACTGCCGCCTCGATCTGCTCGACGTGGCTGCGCAGGTGGGCGCTGGCGCCTCGTACCTGCTGGACGATCGAGCGCCGCCCCATCGTCGGGTGCAGCCCGGCCCGGCCCCACGAGGAGTCCGGGACGTGCTTCAGCAGCTCCACCGCCTCGCCGATGGCCGCCGTCAGGAGGGCGGTCAGCTCCTCGGGGTCGCGGGACTCCCAGTCCTCTTGCTCCGCCACGGCCGCGTCGTCGGTCATGGGCAGCACCGGATCCGTCATGTGCGCCATGCGGTCGAGCTGGTCGTGGAGGACGCGCGCGTAGGCGATCATGTGGCCCAGGGTGCGCAGCGCGGACCACTCGCCCTCGGCGGGGGCGTTGCGCAGCGAGGCGCCGTTGCGGTTGGCAATCAGCGCCTGGACGTCGCTGGCGATCTGCGTCAGGGCGTCCGCGTCCGGCAGGTAGCGGCGCACCGCCCCCGTGACGAAGTCGATGCGGTTCTGGACCCGGATGCGATCGTCGCCGGTCGTCATGCCGCTGCCTCCATATCCTCGAGGATCAGGTCGATCTCAACCGCCGCGCCGAGCGGCAGCGCGGCAACGCCCATGGCGAGCCGCGTGCCCAGACCCGCATCCTCGCCAAAGAGGTCGAGCAGCAGTTCGCTGGCGGCGTTGATCACCGCCGGGTGGGCCGCGAAGTCCGGTGCGCTGGCGACGTAGCCGACGAGCCGCACGACGCGCAAGCCCTCGAGGCTGCCGTGAAGCGCCTGCACGGCGGAGAGCGCGTTCAGCGTGGCGACGCGCGCCGCCTCGCGGCCGGCGTCGATGTCGTCGTCGCCGCGGACGTGGCCCGGGTTCACCAGTTCGCCGTCGCGCATCGGGAGTTGTCCGGAGACCATCAGCCAGTTGCCGCTGCGCAGGGCGGCGCGGTACATGCCGACCGGCGGGGGCGGCGGCGGGATCTCGATCCCCAGCTCCTCGAGTCGCTGAGCGACGCTCACCGGCGTCCCCTTTCCGGCTGCCATGGCGTCCGGCGCCGCGGGAGAGCATACGCCCTCGCGCGCTCACGCCCCATCGCGCGGGGCGGCCCGCCTGCGGTCAGATTGCGAGCGCCCGCTGCGTCTCCCGGTCGAGCCAGCCGAGGAAGAACGGCCGCCACTCCTCGTAGCGCTGGAGGTGCTCGGCAAGCTGCTGCGCGACGGAGAGTCGGGGCCGCACCGGCTGCGAGAGCAGCCGCATGCGCGCCTCGCGCGGGGTGCGGCCGCCCTTGCGGTGATTGCAGGGCTGGCAGGCGGTGACGATGTTCTCCCAGACGTGCGAGCCGCCGCGACGGCGCGGCACGACGTGGTCGAGCGTGAGGTCCTGGTGTCCGTTTCCGCAGTACTGGCAGCGCTGGCGGTCGCGGGCGAAGACCTCGCGGCGCGTCAGCCGCACCTGCGGCCGCGGGCGGCGCACGCGGCGGCGCAGCCGAATCACCGAGGGCGCGGGGTACTCGCGGTCCACGCCGAGGATCGGCTCCGCGCCGGCCTCAAGCAGCTCCGCGCGTCCACCGAAGACGAGCGCGAAGGCGCGCCTGACGCCGCAGACGTTCAGCGGTTCGTAGTCCTGGTTGAGCACCAGCGCGTGCCGGTCGAGCAACGCCTCCGCCTCTCCACCTCGGACGCCAGTGTAGATGATTGAGGCTGCCGGGCCAGCCGCCGGGCGCGTGCGATGCGTTTCGAGGGGAGCGCTCAGGGCCTCGCCGTCAGCGTCTTGCCAAGATCCACGATGTCGGACCACTGCTCCGCGGCCAGCTCGAACTCGTCCGGCAGCAGCCGCTGGATCACCGGCAGGCCCTCGATGAAGGCGGGCGCGAGCGTGGAGTCCTCGAGCGCCGCGTCGAGCTCCCCGGAGACCGGGAAGGTGATCGCGGCGAGGAGCAGCACCTCGACGACGATCAGGCCCTTCAGGAAGCCGAACGCCGCCCCGCCGACGCGGTCGGCCGTGCCGAGCAGCAGCAGCCTCGAGGTGCGATGGAGCAGCACGGCCGCGATCTGGCCGATCACGATTGCGCCGATGAAGATCGCGGCGAACGCGATGAACTCGCGCCACGTCTCATCCTCGATGGCGAAGGCGATGTCGTCGGCCAGCTCCGCGTAGAAGTGCCCGGCGAGGATCGCGCCCCCGATGACGGCGACGGCCGTCACGACCTCGCGGATCAGTCCGATCGAGAGTGCGCGCAGGGTGAGCCACGCGATGATGGCGACGATGACGAGATCGAGCCAGTGCAAGGGCTCCATCACACTCCGCTGCGCCGCCCGCCCCGGCGTGCGAACGATCGTAGCACGCGCAACTGGTCGGAGCCGCTGCCCACGGGTGGGCCGGCCGCGGAGCTACTGCGACGTGAAGCCGAGCCCGCTCTGGCGCATCGAGATCCAGCGGCCGTGGCCGATCACGACGTGGTCGAGCACGCGGATGCCGAGCAGGTCGCCCGCTGCTTCGAGGGCGCGCGTCGTCTCGATGTCGTCGGGGCTCGGCGCGGGGTCGCCGCTGGGGTGGTTGTGGGCGACGGCGATCGCGGAGGCGTTGCGGCGCACGGCCTCGCGGAACGCCTCGGCCACCCGCACGGGAGCGCTGCTCACGGAGCCGCGGCTGAGCATGCGGCTGGCCAGCACGCGATGCCCGTTGTCGAGCGAGAGCACGCGGAACTCCTCCTGCGGCAGCAGCTCCAGCTCCGGCTGCAGCAGCCGGGCGACATCCTCGGGAGAGCCGATCAAGGGGCGTTCGTCGTCGCCCTCCAGGGAGCGCCGCCGTCCCAGCTCGAAGGCGGCGGCGATCGTGGCGGCCTTGGCGGGGCCGAGGCCGCGAATCGTGGACAGCTCGGCAATGTCCGCTCCGGCAAGCCCGCGCAGACCGCGGTGCTGCTGCTGCAGCCGTTCGGCGAGCTGCAGCACACCCTCCTCGTGGCTGCCGGTGCGCAACAGGATCGCGAGCAGCTCCGAGGTGGTGAGCGCCTGCGCCCCGAGCTGCTCGAGCCGCTCGCGGGGGCGGTCGCCTGAGGCCATATCGGAGACGCGCAGCCGGTAAACCGGCGGGGCCGGGTCCGCTTCGAAGGCCGTCACGTCAGGAGTCCTCGAGGGGGGAGACGGGTTGGCCCTCAACGAGCTCGTCGACGTCGCCGCTGATCAGCACGGCGCGGATCAGCGTGCGTGTGTGCGGCCAGTGGTGGAACTCGACGGTGTTCCCGTCCGTGATCTGGACCCACACGTCCGGCGCCATCACGAAGACCTGACGGTCGATCTGCGCGTAGTGGGAGCGGAAGAACCAGAACAGGCCGCCCTTCGTCCAGAGGCGGATGACCTCGCCGCGCGTGAAGGTCGGCTCGGCCCGCAGATCGAGCAGCGCCGTGACCAGCTGGAAGAGCGACGCGCCGGTGACGAGCAGCAGGATGGTAAGCGGGATGAGCGCCCCGTAGGAGCCTCCGAGGACGGCGCTCAGGGAGACGAGCGAGATGCTGCCGCCGCCCGCCGTCAGCAGCGCGTACATGACCAACATGCGCAGCAGCGTCAGGCGGCTCCCGGGCATCTCTCCGATGATCTCGTGGCGCATCATCGTCCGGCGCTCCCTACGGTGCTTCGTCGGAAAGATACTCGTTGAGTATCCATGAATCCCGTCCATCATCGTTGCTGACGATGAAGGACCAGCCCTCACACCGGTCGGAACCCTCCTCCTCAACCGTCACCTCGTCGCCGTCGAACCAGCCGCTGCCGACGACGCGGGACTGGTCCACGCAGTCGCTGCGCTCGATCACGCCCCCGGATCCCGCGTTCGCGATGTACGCGGTCCGCGGCACTCGAGGCGTGGGCTCGGGGGTGGGCGTCGCCGTGGGAGTCGGTGTCGGTGTGGGGGTTGGAGTCGGAGTGGGCGTGGCCGTCGGAGTTGGTGTCGCGGTCGGAGTTGGTGTCGCCGTCGGCGCGGCGGTGGCGGTCGGCGTCTGCGTCGGCGTGGCGGTGGGCGCAGGCGTCTCAGTCGGCAAGGCGGTCGGCGACGGGCTGGGTGTGCTGGTCGGTGTCGCGTCGCTGACGGGGGTCGGCGGCGCGGTCGGCGAGGCGACCACCACGCTCACGGGACTCGGCGGTGTGCGGTCCGCAGCGACGTCCTCCACGTTCCCGTCGCCACCGATCGAGGGCCAGAGCAGCAGCCAGAGCGCGAGCACGCTGGCCGCGACCAGCGCAATCAGCGCGCCGCGGTACAGCCGCTGCGAGGGCAGGGCGAGCGCGGGATCCGTGCAGCGCTCGCAGAGCACGTCCCCGTGATCCATGCAGTAGAGCAGGCCGCAGCGGGGGCACTCTCGCGCCGCCTCGCGCCCGCAGAGGAAGCACTCCACAAGGCCAGCCTCACACTCAGCCGCTGCCGGGCCTGGCCCCGCGAGGCGCCTGCGTCAGGCCGACTGGCGGGGGGGGGGGCCGGCAGCGAGCGGCTGGCGATCAGCCGCTACTTGACCTCGACGGTCGCGCCTGCCTCTTCCAGCTTGCTCTTGGCTGCGTCGGCCTCTTCCTTGGTCACCGCCTCGCGGATCGCCTTCGGAGCGGACTCGACGACGTCCTTGGCGTCCTTCAGGCCGAGCGAGGTGAGCTCGCGCACCGCCTTGATCACGTTGATCTTGTTGGCGCCGAAGTCGGTGAGGACCACGTCGAACTCGAACTGCTCCTCGGCGGCGGCCGCGCCGTTGTCGGCGCCGTCCGCCGCGGGCATCGCAGCCATCGCGACGGGCGCCGCCGCGGTCACGCCGAACTCTTCCTCGATCGCCTTGTTGAGATCCCTCAGCTCCAGCAGCGTCATGCCCTTGATGATCTCGAGGGCTTCGTCGACCTTCGCCATCCTCGTGCTCCCTTCGAACCGCCCCGCGGGCGGCAGTGCTCCGTTGGCGCGCGCTCGCGCCTATGCTTCCGTTCCTTCGAGCTGCTCCGCGCGCGCGTCGATCAGGCCCGCGAGCTCGCGGGTCGACGCCTGGAGCAGCCCCATCAGCTCGACGATCTTGCCCGTGAGCCCGCCCGCGATGCGCCCGATCAGCACCTCGCGAGACGGCACGGTCGCCAGATCGGCGATGTACGCGGCGTCAACGAGCTGGCCGTCGACGACGGCGTTGCGGACCTCGAACGGTGTCTGCGGGTTCTCGCGCTGGTAGTTCTGGACGGCTCGCGCCGCCGCCACCGGGTCGTCCGGGTGGGTGACGAGCGCCGTCGGGCCCTGCGCCAACTCGGCGAAGAGCGGCTGCCCGCTTTCCTCGGCGGCGCGCTGCAGCAGCGTGTTCTTGATGACGCGCAGGGTGGCGCCCTCGGCCAGCAGCGAGCGACGCAACTGCGTCTGGTCCGGCACCGGGATTCCCTGGTAGGCCGTGCCGATGGCGATGTTGACGCTCTCGATCAGCTCCTTGAGCTCGGCGACCTGCGCGATCTTGCGCTCCGTAGGCACCGCGCCTCCTCTCCTGCTGCGTTCGAGGGCGAACAAAACGCCCTCCGGCGGGAGGGCGTTCGCGCCGCGCCGGGCGGCCGTCGGGGGGGGGGGCGTCGCCGTGTCGCCTGATCCCACCTGCACGGGCGGCCTGTGGCCATTCTTCCGTCCGGGCCGCGCCCGTCCGGAACCCGTGGTCTCCGGTGTCCGCGCCTCCTGGGCGCACGTACAGTCTCCACCGCGCCCGCGCTTACGCGCGAGCGCCCGCGGCTTCGGGTTGTATTGCGAGCGGCCGCTAGGCCTCCGCGCCCAGCGCCATGAGCGGCGCCAGCTCGACGTGCACGCCCGGCCCCATCGTCGAGGTCAGCGTGGCGGAGCGGATGTACTGGCCCTTCAAGTCGCTGGGCCGCGACTTCACGATCTCGCCGAGCAGCGCACTGAGATTCTCGATCAGCTGCTCGTCGCTGAAGGAGACCTTCCCGATGGGCGCATGCACGTAGTTGGTCTTGTCCAGCCGGTACTCCACGCGGCCGGACTTCGCCTCCTTGACGGCGCGCGGGATGTCGTCGGCCTCGAGCACGGTGTTGTTGCGCGGGTTCGGCATCAGGCCGCGCGGGCCCAGGACGCGGCCCAGCCGCCCCACCTTGCCCATCAGCTCGCGCTGCGCGAGCGCGACATCGAAGTCCGTGAAACCGTCCGCGACGCGCGCGATCAGCTCGTCGGCTCCAACGAGGTCGGCGCCCGCCTCGTTGGCGAGCATCGCCCCCTCGCCCTCGGCGAAGACGGCGACGCGCTGCTCCTTGCCGAGGCCGTGCGGCAGCGTGATCGCGCCGCGGATCTGCTGCTCCGCGTGGCGGCCGTCGAGGCCGGTGCGGAGGTGCAGCTCGACGGTCTCGTCGAACTTCGCGGTGGCGGTTTCCTTCACGGCGGCGACCGCCGCATCCGGCTGATAAAACGCGTGGCGGTCCACCTTGGCGGCGGCCTCGCGGTAGCGCTTGCCTCGCTTGCCCATTACGGCTTCACCTCGATTCCCATCGAGCGCGCGGTGCCCTCGATGATCCGCATGGCGGCGTCCATGTCGTCGGTGTTGAGGTCTACGAGCTTGGTTTCGGCGATGGTGCGCACCTGGTCCTGCGTGACGGAGCCGACGACCTCGGTAAGCTGGCTGGCGGCGCCGCTCTCCACGCCGGCGGCCTTGCGCAGCAGGTCCGAGGCGGGCGGCGTGCGCAGCTCGAAGCTGAACGAGCGGTCCTCGTAGATGGTGATCACGGCGGGGATGATCTGTCCCTGCTGCGCCTGGGTGCGTGCGTTGTAGGACTTGCAGAAGTCCATGATGTTGATGCCGTGCGGGCCCAGCGCGGTGCCCACCGGCGGCGCGGGGTTCGCCCGCCCCGCCTGGATCTGCAACTTGACCAGCGCGCGTACTCGTTTCGCCATCGGTTACTGCTTCTCCACTTGCAGGAAGTCCAGCTCGACCGGCGTCTCCCGGCCGAACATCGACACCATGACCCGCACCTTGCCCTTGTCGAGGTTGATCTCGTCGACCTGGCCGACGAAGTCGACGAACGGACCGTCGATCACGCGGACCGCCTCGCCGACGGCGAAGCCGACGTTGATCCTCGGGGTTCCGGTGTCCATCTGCCGCAGGATGCGCGCGACCTCTTCGTCCTCGAGGGCGGGCGGCCGCGCGCGTTCGTCGGAGCTGGCGCCGGCGAAGCCGGTGACGCCGGGGGTGTTGCGGACCACGTACCAGGAGTCGTCGCCCATCAGCATCTGGACCAGGATGTAGCCGGGGAAGAGCTTGCGGGAGACCGTCTTGCGCTGGCCGTCGCGGATCTCGATCTCGTCCTCGGTGGGGATCACCACCTCGAAGACCTGGTCGCCCATGTCCATCTGCTGGATGCGCTGCTCCAGGCTCTTCTTCACCTTGTTCTCGTAGCCGGAGTAGGTCTGGACGATGTACCAGGCGCGACCGTCTTCCTCGGCGACGGCGGGGCCGGTGGCCTGACCGGCGCGCTCCTCCAGCTCCGCGGTGAACGGATTGGGTGGCGCGGGCGGCGGTTGTGGGTGCCGTTCGCTGGTCATGCTGCCTCCACGCGCGCGCCGCGGCGCTCCGCCGCGCGCCTCGTTCGTCCCTGTCGGAACGCCGCCACTAGCGGAGCACCGTGTTCTCGATGAGCCAGCCGAAGCCCAGATCGGCGAGGCCGAGGATCGCCCCGAAGAAGAGCGAGACGATCACGACGACCAGGGTCAGGTAGCCGACCTCCTGGCGGTTGGGCCAGGTGACCTTGCGCAGCTCGCTGACGATGTCGGCGATCCAGCGCGGAACCCAGCGCCGGCCGCGCCGTGCGTCCCCCGCCGGCGCCGAGACGCTCATCGAGGGCCCGCGGCCGCCGCCGCCCGTGGCCGCGGCGCGCTGCTGCTGCCGCTGCTGGCGGCGCTGGGCGCGCTCCTGCTGCCTGCGCAGCGCTCGACCCATCGACGGCTCCGTTCGGCTATCTGTTCGGCCCTGGGGGCCAGCCTACCGCGTTTCGCGGTGTGGCAGGTGGGCGCGGCAGCGGCGGCAGTACTTGCGCAGCTCCAGCCGCTCCGGATCGTTTCGGCGGTTCTTGCGGGTGTGGTAGTTGCGGTCGCGGCACTTTGTGCACGCGAGCGTGATGTGCTCCCGATCGCCCTTGGCCATGATGCCCGCTCCCCGAGCGTCCCGCCCGCGACTCGCTGCTACTCGTTGATGCCGGTGACGACGCCGGCGCCGACGGTGCGG
>VXOS01000049.1 GCA_009839925.1 Chloroflexota bacterium | reverse complement strand
CTCCCGCCCCGCCGGGGGGGCCCGCAGATGTTTTAACGACCCCCCCCCCCCCGCGCGCGCTCGCCGCGGGGCGGCCGTGGGGGCGGCGCCGCGCCCGACCGGCGCGACCGGCCGGCCGCGTCCGGCCGCGGTCTCGATGGCCGGCGAGCCCGGCGCCGAGCTGGGCATCGTCGCCGACGCGCGGCTCCCCGGCGGCGCCGTCGTCGACATGCACTGCCACAGCTCCGAGCTCTCGCTCGACAGCGGGGTGCGAGCCGAGCGATTGGTGGCGCAGGCCGCGGCCCGCGGCCTCGACGGCGTCTGCCTCACCGAGCACAACGCGATCTGGGACGCGGACAAGGCGCGCGAGCTTGGCGAGCGCCACGGCGTCGCCGTGCTGCCGGGCATGGAGGTCGGCAGCACCCACGGCCACGTGCTCGTCTTCGGCGTCGACCGTTACCGCCCGGAGCTGACCAACATCGAGCGGCTGCGCGAGATCGTGATCGCCGAGGGCGGCGCGATGGTCTGGGCGCACCCGATGCGCGAGGGCGATCACCAGCGCCCGAGCTGGTCCGCCATCCCCGACCTGTTCGAGGCGCTGGAGGTCGTCAACGGCGACCACACGGACCACGTCGACGGCTACTGGGCGACGCTCGCCGAGGAGCTGGGCGTCGGCCGCACGGGCGGGTCGGACGCGCACAGTCTCCCGGCCGTCGGGCGCGTCGGGACGGGCTTTCCGGAGCCCGTGCCGGATGTGGAGACGCTGGTGCGGCTGCTGCGGCTGCACCGCCACGCGCCGCTCGACTTCCGCCCCGGCGGCGCGCACGGCCTGCCGCACATGGCGGACCCGCCGCCGTACACGCCGCGGCGGCCGCCGTCGTAGGGCGCGGCCCGCAGTCGATTCGAAGCAGCGTCCGACGACGGACGCGGAAGGGGCGCCTCGCGGCGCCCCAACGCATTCCTGCCATGGCCGGCTGACTACTGGTTGGTCATCACCATCGATGAGGCCGTGCCCGGGTTCGCCCAACCGAGGTTGGCGGTGATCTCCGGGTCCTGCACCTGGCGGCAGGCGCCCTCGCTGTAGTCGTAGGTGTGCTCGCCCTCGCAGTAGTCGTCCACCTGCAAGCGCAACTGCCGCACGTTCTCGATCACCATGTTCATGCCGTGCGTGTAGCCCTCGCAGAGGTGACCGCCCGAGGGGTTGTTGGGCCGTCTGCCGCCGAGCTTGATGGTGCCGTCGGAGACGTAGTTGCCGCCCTCCCCGATCGGGCAGAAGCCATAGGCTTCGAGCTGGATCAGCGAGGTGAACGTGAACGCGTCGTACGAGCCGGTGATGTCGATATCCTCGGGGCCCACGCCCGCGTTCGGCCAGAGGATGCGGGCGTTGTACTCGCCCGCGACCTGCGAGATCGGGTCGTTCTGCCAGGGGTAGCCGGCCTGCCACTTCGAGACGCGCCCCGCCAGCCCGAGGATCTTGACCACCGGCTTCGCCAGGCTCGCCGCCCGCTCCGCGGTGGTCACGATGATCGCCGTCGCGTTGTCCGTCTCCACGCAGCAGTCCAGCAGGTGGAACGGCTTCACGATGTAGCGGGAGTTGACCACGTCCTCCACGGTCAGCCGCGTCTTGTAGTAGGCCTTCGGGTTGTTCGAGGCGCCCCAGCTGTGGGCGACCTTGACCTCGGCGAGCTGCTCGTTGGTGGTGCCGTAGTTGTGCATGTGGCGCACGAAGGCGAGGGAGAAGTTCTGCAGCGGCGTGCTGAAGCCGTAGATCGCCGTCTGCAGCGTGTCCAAACCGTTGGCCGTGGTGAAGCGCGGGGCCTGCTGGCCGGTGCCGCCGGTCCGCGTCTCCGTGAAGCCGTTCATCGAGCGGTTGATGATCACCGCGTCGCACATCCCGGCCTCGATCACGCCGACCGCCATGCCGGTCAGCGCCTCGGTCGAGGAGCCGCCGCCCATGCAGTCGAAGAAGAAGTCGAGGCGGATGCCGACTTCGCCGGCGAGGTCCGGGGCGTTGGCGGAGCCGCGGCCCTGGTAGGAGAGCATGCCCCAGCTGGTTTCCTTGCGGTCCTCCCACATGCCGGCGTCCTGCATGGCGTTGCGGATCGCCTCGGCGCCCATCGCCCGCGTGGTGCGGCCGGAGTTTCGCGAGTACTCGGTCTCTCCGACACCCACGATCGCGTACTTGCCCCTGATCTCCGGACCCGGCATATCTGGCTCCCTTCGCCGCGCGCGCGGAACCTGCCCGCGGGCACGCTCCGCTTCATAGCATGGCGTCGAAGTCGTCGCAAACCTCGGCCGGTGAGAGACCTCGAGACGGGTCGCCGGACGCCCGCGCACCCTCCGTCGCTGGCGACGCCGCAGTGCCGGTGCTATGGTCCGGGCGCTCCTCGCCGGACGCTCCGGCGGAGGCTAGGAAGGGGAGGACGCGCATGCCCCCAGAGGACTTCCGCGACAGCGTGGCGATCGTCGGGATCGGCTACAGCCGCAGCCCGTCGGCGCCCGGCGGGTTCTCCAAGAACTCCGGCGAGAGCGTGACCACGCTCACGGTGCGCGCCGCCCGCGAGGCCGCCGCCGACGCCGGGATCGACCCGAAGGACATCGACGCCGGCGTCACCTACCAGACGAGCGACTCGATCGAGCCGCAGGCGGCGCTGCGCGCCCTGGGCGTGCGGCGCATCCACCAGGACACGAACCTCACGGGGGGCGGAAACTACGCCTCCGCTTCGATCATGATGGGCGCGCAGATCATCTACCACGGCATGGCCGAATACTGCCTGGTCTACCGCTCGATGAACGGGCGCTCCGGGTTCCGCATGGGCCAGTCCGGCGCGGGCGCCGGCGGAGGCACCAACCGCGTCGGCGGCGCCGGCCAGTTCCAGAACATCTACGGTCTGGCCGGTCCGCCTTCCACGTACGCGCAGCAGGCACGGCGTTACATGGGGCTCTACAACGTCACGAGCGCCGACCTCGCCGAGTGGTCCGTCAACTCGCGCAGCAACGCCATGAAGAACCCGCGCGCCACGATGCGCGACCCGATCACCGTCGACGACCACCAGAACTCGCGCTTCATCGTGAACCCCTACCACCTGCTGGACTGCTGCCTGGAGACGGACGTGGCCTGCGCCATGATCCTCACCAGTGCCGAGCGGGCGAAGGACATGCGCAAGACGCCGCTGCTGATCCGGGCCGCGATCGGCGGGCCCAGCCCCTTCGAGGACCTCGCCGACACCGGCTTCAAGTACATGCGCGACAAGCTCTTCGCGGCCGCCGATATCCAGCTCAGCGACATCGACATCGCGCTGCTCTACGACAACTTCACGGACTGCCCGATGCGCATGGTCGAGGACATCGGCTGGTGCGGGCCGGGCGAGTGCGCCGACTTCGTGAGGAGCGGCGCGACCTCGCTGGACGGCGAGATCCCGATGCAGACCCAGGGCGGCCTGATCAACGAGGGCTACTGCCACGGTCTCAACAACGCCCTCGAAGCCGCACAGCAGCTCTGGGGCGAGGCCGAATGCCTCTGCCCCAAGTGGTCCGAGGGCGAGCACACCTACGACCGCGATATCTGTCGCCAGACGCGCGACCCGAAGATCGCGTTGCATACCGGCGTGGTCGGGAAGAGCGCGCTCGTGCTGATGAAGGGGGACTGACGATGGCTGACGAGTACCCCTACCTGCTACCCCAGCCGGACGCACTGACCCAGGGCTACTGGGACGCGCTCAAGGAGCACCGCCTGGTGCTGCAGCGCTGCCGGTCCTGTCAGACCTTCCAGCACCCGCCGGACCGCACCTGCCGCTTCTGCCCCGACGAGGACATGACCTGGGAGGAAGTGAGCGGCAAGGGCACGCTCTACACCTACGTGATCGTCACGCAGGGCATCCTCGGCCCCTGGCGCGGGCACGACCCCTACAACGTCATCCAGGTGCTGCCCAACGAGGTGGACCCGGCGAGTGTCAGCGTGCACAACAACGCCACCTACAACGTCGTCTACGGCAACGCAGTCGAGGTCGACAACGATGACCTCGAGGTGGGGATGGCGATGGAGGCCGTCTTCGACGACGTGACGGACGATGTGACGATCCTGCGCTGGAAGCCGGTGAGCTAGCGCCGCTCCGGGCGCATCCAGGGAGGCCGAGCCGTGGATCGCCGCTTCCGCAAGGCCCTGTTCGCGCTCGCACGCGAGGCGAGCGACGCGCCCGACCTGCGCGACCGCTTCGATGCGTTCATCGCCGAGGTGCGCTCGCACCCGGCGCCGGTGCGCCCGTACCCGGACGAGGTCCGCGACACGCTGCTCGCGCTCAGCTTCCGCCCGGAGGTCGCCGCCGACCTGCACCGCCGCTACCGCGACGCGCGCGTCGGCTCATCAGCGGCGTAGCGGCTGCCCCTGGCTGCACTTCCGGTCGCAGTCAGAGTATGATTTTCCTATCGCGAGATTCATACGGAGCCAACTCATGCGAGTTTCTGAGCGAGGCCAGGTCACGATCCCGAAGAAGCTGCGGGACCGCTACGGCATGCACCACGACGTCGAAGTCGAGATGACGGCCACGGAGGGCGGCATTCTCATCCGCAAGCGGACGAGCGGGGAACACCCCGTGGACCGGATCGTTGGCATCTTCAGGGTTCCGGGTTGGAGCACGGACGAGTACATGAAGGAAATCCGCGGCAGGTGATCACCGCGGTAGACACGAACGTCCTTCTGGACGTGCTCCTCTTCGACCAGTTCCACGAGCCGCAGTCAGAAGCGCAGCTTCGCGACGCGTACGATCGGGGAGCCGTCCTGGTCTGCGACATTGTCTACGCCGAACTGGTTCCGGCCTTCCCGGAGAGAAGCGTGCTCGACAAGGCGCTCGCGGTGATCGGCGCGGAACTGTCACCCGTCGACACCGCGATCGCGTGGGAGGCCGGAGTGCGCTGGGGGCGCTACCGCCAGGCGGGCGGGCCGCGCCGGCGGATCATGACGGACTTCCTGATCGGCGCGCACGCCCTCGCGACGGCCGACGCGTTCCTCACGCGCGACCAGCGCTTCTACGCCACGTACTTCCCGGAGCTGGCCACGCCGGCCGCCTCGCCCTGAGGTCGGCCGCCCTCGCCTCAGCGCTGGAAAAACGAGAGCGCCGCGCCCGACGGGTCGGTCGCGAGGGCGGTCCGGCCGTGGTCACCCATATCTCGGACCTCGCCCGCGCTGCCGCCACCGGCGCTGACGGCCGCCAGTGCTGCCTCGAGGTCGTCGACTTCGAAGACGGGGACGGGCTGGCCGGCGGCCGCGCCCTGGCCCTCGGAGGCGCTCGCGATGGCGAGCGAGATGTCGCCGGCGGAGAGCTGCACCCAGTTCGCGCCGTCCCGGAACTGTTCGGCCAGTCCCAGCGTCTCGGTGTAGAAGCGGGCCGCCGCCTCCACGTCCTCGGCGACGATATAGACCTGTCGCAGCCGCTTGACCTCCACGCCGCACCCCCTTCGCGCGTCCCTGCGTTCGCACGCATCGTAGCCGCGCCGCGCCGCCCGTTCGAGCGGCAGCGCGGATCGCACCCACGAGGCGGGCCGCTGGTATGATGCGCCAGCCGACACGGACCGATGACGGGTGAGAGCATGACGACGAGCACCGAGACGCACACGACGGAGCAGATCGAGGTCGCGGGCCGCCGCGTCCAGTACCTGCAGGGCGGAAGCGGCGACCCGGTGCTTGTGCTGCACCACTCGATCGGTAACCACGGCTGGCTGCCCGCCTACGAGGCGCTGGCGGCGACACGGCAGGTGCTCGTCCCGGACCTTCCCGGCTACGGCCAGTCGGAGCGCCCCGAGTGGGCGCGCGAGACGCGCGACATCGCCATCCTGGTGCTCCAGATGCTCGACAAGCTCGGCCTTGGTCCGACCCCCGTCGTCGGGCTCGGCTTCGGCGGCTGGATCGCGGCCGAGATGGCGACGATGAACCAGCAGCGCATCTCCGGCCTCGTGCTCGTAGGCGCGCCGGGGATCCAGCCGGACGAGGGCGAGATCCTCGACCAGATGCTGATCGACTACGACGAGTACGTGCGCGCCGGCTTCAGCAACGAGGAGAGCTTCCACGCCGAGTTCGGCGAGGATCCGGCCCCCGAGGTTCGCGAGCTGTGGGACTTCAGCCGCGAGATGACCGCGCGCCTGACCTGGAAGCCGTACATGTTCAACCGCCGCCTGCCACACCTCCTCCAGGAGGTGCAGACGCCGACCCTGCTGGTCCGGGGCGCCGACGACGGCGTGGTGCCGCTGGCCGTCGCGCAGGCCTACGCGGCCGCCTTGCCCAACGCCAGCATCGAGGTCGTGGCGGACTGCGGCCACATGGTGGACATGGAGCAGCCGGAGCGGCTCGCGGAGCTCGTCGCCGCGCACCTCGGCTGATCACGCCGGGCGGGACCGGGGCGGCGTGCGCCGCGCCTGCCTGATCCGTACGCCTGGAACACGACACTGCGACCGCGCGTGCCCGGCCTGAGCCGTGCGGTGTACGATGGCGACAAGGCGCGCCTCTCGCGCGGCGCGCCGTGAAGGCAGGAGACGGCAATGTTCATCGGCCACTTCACCGAGCGCCCGTACCAGGATCCGGAGTCCGGGGTCTTCGGCACCACCGCGCGCCCGATCCCCGACCTCGGCATCACCAACGAGGTCTACAACCCGGAGGTCGGCGCGGAGCTCTACAACCGCTACCTCGATGAGCGCGTCTACGCCGAGGAGATGGGCTTCGACGGGGTGATGCTCAACGAGCACCACTCGACGCCGTTCTGCATGGGCTCCGTGATGAACGTCGAGGCCGCGATCCTCGCCCGCATCACGAAGAAGGTGAAGATCGTGCTGCTCGGCAACATCCTGCCGATCTGGGACGACCCGCTCTTCCTCGCCGAGGAGCTGGCCGAGATCGACATGATCTCGCGCGGCCGGCTCGTCACCGGCTGGGTGCGCGGGACCGGGCGCGAGAGCGTCTCGCACAACTCGCAGCCACCGTTCAACTGGGAGCGCTTCCAGGAGGCCCACGACTTCATCGTGAAGGCCTGGACCACGCCCGGCCCGTACCGCTGGGAGGGCGAGCACTACAACTTCCGCTACGTGAACCCCTGGGCGAAGCCCTACCAGGAGCCGCACCCGCCGATCTGGATCCCGGGCGTGATGAGCAAGAACACCGTCGAGTGGTCCGCCCGCCACCGCTACCCCTACGTCATGCTCGCCACCGACCTCGAGCCCACGAAGCAGTCCTTCGAGTACTACTCCGAGGTCGCAGCCGAGGAGGGCTACGAGGCGGGGACGCAGCACCGCGGCTACCTCTTCAAGGTGCACGTCGACGAGACCGAGGAGCTCGCCTACGAGACCGCGCAGAAGTACGTCCAGGGTCCGCCCAACCCGTTCCTGGAGGGCAACCAGGGCGTCGTCCGCACCTTCCTCCAGAACCTGCCCGGCCTGACCTCGCGCACGCACCTGCTGCCGACCTCGATCAACCGCGCCGCGGCCGTCGCGCGTGGCCGCCTCGAGAGCGAGGATGGCGAGCCGCGGAAGGAGATCCTCTCGGCCGCCGGCTTCCAGGGCACCTACGACGAGCAGCTCGAGCGCTACACGATCATCACCGGCACGCCGAAGACCGTGATCCCCAAGATCCGCCACGTCCTTGAGTATCTGCGGCCAGGCGCGATCTTCTTCTGGGACGGCGACGGCGCGATGAGCCACGAGGATCAGATGCGCAGCCTCAAGCTCTTCGGCGAGGAGGTCCTCCCGGCCACCCGCGAGATCGGCGAGGAACTCGAACTGCGCGGCCCCTACGAGGTGGACCCGGCGACCAACGAGCCGGTCGCCGACGAGGCCGCGGCCCCCGCCTGATCGCGAGGCGCGCCGCGCGGGCACGATGAGCGAGCCGCCCGCCGCCCAGGTCGACATCGCCGTCATCGGCGGCGGACCGGGTGGCAGCAGCGCCGCGGCGATGCTCGCCCGCGGCGGCCTGAGCGTCGTGCTGCTGGAGCGCGACCGCTTCCCCCGCGACCACGTCGGCGAGTCGCTGCTGCCCGCCAGCATCCCGATCCTCGAACGCCTCGGCGTGCTCCCCGCCGTCGAGGCGGCCGGGTTCCTGCCCAAGCACGGCGCGACGATGGTCTGGGGTTCGGACCCGGAGCCGTGGAGCTGGTACTTCCGCGAGACCAACCGCAGCTACCCCAGCTCGTTCCAGGTCACCCGCCCCGAGTTCGACCAGATCCTGCTCGAACACGCACGCACGCTCGGCGCCGAGGTGCGCGAGGGCTGCCAGGCCGTCCAAGTCCCCTTCGAGGACGGCCGCGCCAGCGGCGTGCGCTACCGCGCCGAGGACGGCGCCGAGGGGTTCGTCGCCGCCCGCTGGGTCGTCGACGCCAGCGGGCAGACCGCGCTGCTCGGTCACGCCCTCGGCCTCCGCGAATGGGATGACTTCTTCCGCAACCTCGCCATCTACGGCTACTTCGAGGACGCCGAGCGCCTGCCCGAGCCGGACGCCACCAACATCTTCATCGAGTCCTGCGAGCACGGCTGGTGCTGGACGATCCCGCTGCACACCGGCCAGGCCAGCGTCGGCGTCGTCCTCGACAGCGAGGCGGGGCAGCGCGCGATCGGCGAGCTGGGCGTCGAGGAGGCGTTCCGCGAACGCATCGCCTCCGCGCCGCGGACCGCCGCGCTGCTCGAGCGCGCCACGCTCGTCGACGGACCGCACGTGGTGCGAGACTGGTCCTACCGCTCGCGCCGGCTCGCCGGGCCGGGCTACGTCCTCGTCGGCGACGCCGGCTGCTTCGTCGACCCGCTCTTCTCCTCGGGCGTGCACCTGGCGTTGAGCAGCGGCGTGCTGGCGGCCGCCTACATCGCCTCGGCGCTGCGCGACCCGACGCTCGAGGGCCCGGCGGCCGACGCCTACGCCGAGCTCTACCTCGCGCAGTACAACAACTTCCACCGGCTGGCGATACTCTTCTACTCGAGCAATCGCAGCGCCGGTTCCTACTTCTGGGAGGCGCGCCGGATCAGCGACGACTCCGAGTTCAGCCCGCGCCACGCATTTATTCGCATGGTGGCCGGACAGTCGCCGATCGGCTACGAGCGCGCCGTGATCAACCACGGCGACGCCCCGCCCGCCTTCGTCGCCGGCGTGCGCGCCGTCGAGGCGGAGCGCGAGGCGCGCCGGGCCGCCCTCGACCGCGCCGGTCCCGCGGGGGGCGCCCCCGCGGGGCCCCCCCGCGCCGCGGGCGCGGGGCTCGGGCGGCCGCCGGGGGGCGGGGGGGGAGGGGT
>VXOS01000184.1 GCA_009839925.1 Chloroflexota bacterium | reverse complement strand
TCGCTGCGGCCCCCCCGTTACTTGTTCGATCTATACTTCAAAAACTAGGTGCCGCAGCATCCGCGCGGGGGGGCTGGGTGGGCTATCCGCGGACCGCCTCCCGGCCGCCCGGCCTGCAAGAACGGAGTCGTACTCCAGGCCGATCGCACCGCAGGACCCGAGCCCGCGGAGAGCAGCATGACTTCAGACGCGATTTCCGGTAACGGCGCACGCCGCGACAGCATCGACCAGCGGCAGCACGTCATCCAGGCGTGCTACGACCACGACGTCAAGTTCATCCGGCTCTGGTTCACCGACATCCTCGGCATCCTCAAGTCCGTCGCGATCACCATCGAGGAGCTGGAACACGCCCTCGACGACGGCGTCACCTTCGACGGCGCCTCGATCGAGGGCTTCGCGCGCGTCGACGAGGCGGACGTCGTCGCCGTGCCGGACCCCTCGACCTTCCAGCTGCTGCCCTGGCGACCGCGTGAGCAGGCCGTGGCGCGCATGTTCTGCGACCTCCGCTCGCCCCTCGGCGAACCGTTCGAGGGCGACTCGCGCCAGGTGCTGAAGGACGCCATCGAGCGCGCGGCGAAGGAGGGGTTCACCTTCTACGTCTCGCCCGAGATCGAGTTCTTCTACTTCCGCGGACCGGACGGCACGGAGCCGCTGGACGCGGGCGGGTACTTCGACCTCACTCCGCTCGACTCCGGGTCCGACCTGCGCCGCGAGACGGTGCTGACCCTGGAGGAGATGGGCATCGGCGTCGCGCTCAGTCACCACGAGGCGGCGCCCAGCCAGCACGAGATCGACCTGCGCTACACCGACGCGCTGACGATGGCCGACTCGATCATGACCTACCGGCTCGTCGTCAAGGAGGTCGCGCTGCGCCACGGCGCCTATGCGACCTTCATGCCGAAGCCGAGCTCGGACCAGAACGGATCCGGGATGCACCTCCAGCTCTCGCTGTTCCGGGGCGAGCAAAACGCCTTCGCCGACGAGTCGGCGCCGCACGAGCTGTCGGCGACGGCGCGCTCGTTCATGGCCGGGCTGCTGCAGCACACGCCGGAGCTGATGCTGGTCACCAACCAGTGGGCGAACTCCTACCGGCGCATCGTGCCCGGCTTCGAGGCGCCGACGCACGCGACCTGGTCCAGCACGAACCACGCCGACCTGCTGCGCGTGCCGCAGCACAAGCCGGGCGAGGCGGCAGCCGCGCGCATCGAGTACCGGGTCCCGGACGCGGCGTGCAACCCCTATCTCGCCTTCGCCGCGATCCTCGAGGCCGGCCTCGGCGGCGTCGCCCGCGCGCTGCCGCTCCCGGACGAACTGGAGCGCCACATCGGCGAGCTCTCGGAGGGCGAGATCGCCAGCCGCGGCATCGAGGCGTTGCCCGCCTCGCTCGGCGACGCGATCGCGGCCTTCTCGGGCTCGGAGCTGATGACGGGCGTCCTGGGCGACCACATCCGCGACTCGCTCGTTGCGAACAAGCGCCACGAGTGGTCGGAGTTCCGCGCCCAGGTTTCGGAGTTCGAGCTGCGCCGCTACCTGTCCGTGCTGTAAGCGGGCGTCGCTACCCGAACAGCACCGCCGAGGCGTCGTCCGCTACCTCGAGGACCGGCGCGGCCCAGAGGCCGACGACGAAGATGCCGATGAACAGCACGCCGGTCACGCCGTAGGCGATCAGCGAGGGCCGCCAGCGACCCTCCTCGCCCTCGGCAGGCGCAACGACGTACATCATCCGGATCACCTTCAGGTAGTAGTAGAGCGAGACCGTGCTCATGATCACCGCGACGCCCGAGAGCCAGAGGAAGCCCTCCTCGGCCGCCGCCTGGAAGATGAAGAACTTCGTCACGAAGCCCGCCAACAGCGGCATCCCGCTCAGCGAGAACAGCCCCGTCGTGATCACCAGCGCGAGGTAGGGCTGCGTCTCCGCCAGGCCGCGGAAGTCCTCGATACGCTCGCTCCCGATGCGGTTGTAGACCGCGATCACCGCGATGAAGACCGCGAGGTTGGTGACCAGATAGCCCGCCAGGTGCAGCAGCAGCGCCGACCCCGAGGCGTCCGAGACGGTCGTGACGGCCATCAGCATGAAGCCGACCTGCCCGATCGAGGAGTAGGCGAGCAGGCGCTTGATATTGGTCTGCACCAGCGCGATCAGGTTGCCCGTCACCATCGTCGCCACGGAGAGCGTGGCGAGCATCCACTGCCAGTCGTCCTGCACCGGCAGCAGGCCGGTCCCGAACAGCCGCAGCAGAAGCGCGAAGGTCGCCGCCTTCGAGGTGGCCGCGATGTAGGCCGTCACCGGCAGCGGCGCGCCCTCGTAGGCGTCGGGCGTCCACATGTGGAACGGCACCGCCGAGGCCTTGAACCCGAGCCCGCCGACGAGGAAGGCCAGGCCGATCAGCAGCACCGGCGAGCCCTGCACGGCGCTGTCGCCGAGCGCCGCCGCGATGCCCTCGTAGCTGGTGGTGCCGGCGGCGCCGTAGATCAGGCTGAGGCCGTAGAGCAGCATCGCCGAGGCGACGCCGCCGAGCAGCACGTACTTCAGCCCCGCCTCGCCGGAGCGGCGGTCGTCCTTCGCCAGCGAGACGGCGACGTAGAGCGAGAAGGAGAGCAGCTCGATCGAGATGTAGGCGGTCAGCAGCTCGCGCGCACCCGCCATGTAGATCGCGCCGATCGTCGAGACGAGGAGCAGCGCGTAGAACTCGCCCTGGTGGCGGATGTTGCGCTCGACGAACTCGAGCGAACCGAGGATCACGACGAGCACTGTCACCGTGAACAGCACGCGGAAGAACAGCGTGTAGTCGTCCACGCCGATCAGCCCCGCGAAGTCCGTGCTGCGGTCCGCGTAGAAGAGGCTCGCGATGCCGGCCGCGAGCGCGCCGAGGGCGGCGATTGCCGGGATGAGGCGCCTCGAGATCCCCAGATCGCGCCGGAAGGCGTCGGCCAGCAGCACGACGGCCGCGGCGCCGGCGAGGATGAACTCCGGAATCAGCAGCGCGTATTCGAAGTTCACAGCAGCACCTCGGGGATGCCTGCCTCGAGGCCGGCGGCGACGCGGTCGATCCACGGCGAAGGCCAGAGGCCGAGGGCGAAGATCGAGATCGCCAGCACCGTCGCGCCGGCGCGCTCGGTCCAGCTGATCTCGCCGACGCTACTCCAGCGCGGGCTCGGCTCACCGAAGAAGGTCTGGGCGAACATGCGCAGCAGGTAGGTGGCCGTAATCGCCGCCGTGAGCACCGCGAGCGCACCGACCAGCGGGTAGGCGCGGAAGGCGCCGATGAAGATGTGCAGCTCGGCGATGAAGCCGGACAGCCCGGGCAGGCCGAACGACGCAAGGCCGGCGATCACGAAGAAGATCGCCCAGATCGGCATCCGCCGCGCCATGCCGGAGTAGTGGTTGAACTCGCGGTCGTGCGACTGGTCGTAGAGTGCGCCGATCAGGAGGAAGAACAGCGCCGTCATCACGCCGTGCGCGAACATCTGCAGCACCGCGCCGCTCATCCCGATCAGGTTCAGCGTACCCAGCCCGACGAAGACGTAGCCCATGTGCGAGACCGAGGAGAAGCCGGTCATCAGCTTGAAATCGGTCTGGCGCAGCGCGCCGACCGCCCCGTAGAGCGCTCCGATGATGCCGAGCGTCAGCAGGGCCGGCGCCCAGAACTCGGCGCCCTCGGGCAGCATCTGGAAGCCGAGGCGGATGATCCCGAACGCACCGAGCTTCATCAGCACGCCCGCGTGCAGCATCGAGACGGCCGTCGGGGCGGCGGCGTGGCCGTCCGGCGACCAGGGGTGGAAGGGGAAGATGCCGGCCAGCGTGCCGCAGCCGATTGCGACCAGCGGGAACATCACCAGCTGGAAGTTGCGCCCGTACTCCGCATCGAACAGCGCGGGCATGTCGAAGGTCCCGAGGCCGGCCTCGGTGAAGATCCCGAAGATCGCGACGAAGATCAGGATCGAAGCCGCGACGAGCATCATCATCAGCTTCATCGCGCCGTACTCGCGCCGCCCGGAGCCCCAGACCGCGATCAGCAGGTACATCGGCAGCACCGCGGTCTCGTAGAGCAGGAACCAGAAGAACAGGTCGAGCGCGACGAACGTGCCGTAGACGCCGGCCACGAGCACGAACAGCAGGACGAAGAAGTCCTTCAGCCGGTTCTCGATCTTCCACGACACCCAGGTGCCGCTGAGGATCACGATGCCCGTCAGCAGCACCATCGGCGCGGCAATGCCGTCCAGCCCGACCTTGAGCTGGATCCCGTCCTTTCCGAGGAAGCCGGCGTTCTGGAGCCAGGGCCAGTCGATCACGCCCTGGAACTGGTCGCCGCGGTAGTCGAAGGCGAAGAAGACGTAGACGGAGATGATGAACATCGCGAGGCTCGCGAGGCCGGTCACGCCCTTGATCGCGTTGCGTTCGCCGGACGGGATGAGCATCAGCAGGATCGCGCTGCCCAGCGGGATCAGCGGCAGCGCCAGCAGCAGGTAGCCCTCGCTCGTGGTCATACCCGGCCCGCCCTACGTCCGCCCGAACGCGACGATGGCCAGCACGGCCACGCCGAGCGCCATCGCCAGCGCGTAGCTCGGGATGCGTCCGGTCTGCAGGAACTTCAGCCGGAACCCGGTGAAGCCGATGCCCTGCGCCGTGCCGTCCACGCCCGACTCGTTGATCACGAGCCGGTCGAAGCGCGCGACCACCGTCGCGAGCCCGAGGATTACCTTGTCGATCGTCACCTGGTAGAGGTGGTCCATGTAGTAGCGCTGCACCAGCAGATCGTGCAGCTCGGGCGCCCAGGAGCGGGCGCGCTCCGCCCGCTCGGCGCGGCCCCACCAGTAGACAAAGCCGATCACGATGCCCGCGAGGCCCAGCGCCGTCGCGCCGATCGCGACGTCCGGGTGGAACTCGAAGACGTGACCCTTGTGGCCCTGCGTGAAGACGACGTTGCCGACCCCGCCGGCGAAGCCCAGCACCTTGCCGACGCCCTCGAAGGCGACGAACCCGGCGACCACCGACAGCCCCGCGAGGATCAGCATCGGGAGCAGCATCGGCGGCGGGGACTCGTGCGCGTGATCGTAGGCGTGGCGGTCCTTCGGCTCGCCGAAGAAGGTGAGCAGCACCAGCCGCGTCGTGTAGATCGCGGTCAGCAGGGAGGTGGCCGCGAGGATCACGAACAGCGGCATCGGCGCGCCACCCTGCAGCGCGACGAGGATCTCGTCCTTCGACCAGAACCCGGCCAGCGGCACGATGCCCGCGAGGGCGACCGAGCCGACGATGAAGAACAGCGTCGTCGCCGGCAGCTTGCGCCACAGCCCCCCGAGCTCCTCGACCATCTGCGCGCCGGTGCCGTGGATCACGGACCCGGAGCCGAGGAAGAGCAGTGACTTGAAGAAGGCGTGCGTGAAGAGATGGAACATCGCCGCCGTCACCGACCCGACGCCGAGCGCGACGAACATGAAGCCGAGCTGCGAAACCGTTGAGTAGGCGAGCACGCGCTTGATGTCGCTGGTGACGAGGCCCATCGTCGCGCCCATCGCCGCCGTCGTGAGGCCGATGTAGAGCACGACGTCGCGTGCGATCAGCACCTCGTCGAAGACCGGCATCATCCTCGCCACGAGGTAGACGCCTGCGACCACCATCGTCGCCGCGTGGATCAGCGCGCTGACCGGCGTCGGGCCCTCCATCGCGTCGGGCAACCAGACGTGCAGCGGGAACTGCGCGGACTTGCCGGCGGCGCCGGCGAAGAGGAACAGCATCGAGACGGTGAGGTAGAGGTTGTCGAAGCCGCCGCCGTGGGCGACCTCGATGATCTCCTGGATGTCGAAGCTACCGGCGCCGCGCCAGAGCAGGATGATGCCGATCAGCAGCCCGACGTCGCCGATGCGCGTGGTGATGAAGGCCTTCTTCGCCGCCTCGGCCGCCGACTGGCGTTCCCAGTAGAAGCCGATCAGCAGGTACGAGGCGAGGCCGACCGCCTCCCAGGAGAGGTAGAGCAGCAGCAGGTTGCCGGATGTGACCAGCATCAGCATCGCCGCCGCGAAGCCGGAGAGGACCGCGAAGTACCAGCCGTAGCGAGGCTCGCCGTCCATGTAGCCCACGGAGTAGAGCATCACCATCAGCGTCACGATCGAGACGACGGCGAGCATCAGCACCGTGATGCCGTCCACATAGGTGCTGAACTCGATCAGCAGCGAGTCGCCGATCCTGGCCCACTCGAAGGCGTAGACGTGCTCCGCGCCGGGCGCGAACTTGCCGTCCACGAAGCTCGACTGGAAGTCCAGCGTGACGAACAGCGCGAGGACGACGACGGCCAGCATCCCGAGGATGGCGAGCCCGTCTCCGCCGCGCGGCATGGCGCGGTTGAAGAGCGCCAGCAGCGCGAAGAGCGCGGCGGGAATCGCCGGCAGCAGCCAGACCTGCTCCATGCCCACGGCGCTACGCTCCCACTTCCGCGGCTACCACTTCAGCTCGCTCGCATCGTCGACGTAGGCGGTGCGGCGCTCGCGGAAGATGCGCAGCACGATCCCGAGCGCCAGGCCGACCTCGGCCGCGGCGACGGTGATGATGAAGATCGCGAAGATCACGCCGGTGAAGGCCTCGTGGTCGAAGTAGGCGGCGAAGGCCACCATGTTGATCGTCGTCGCGGCCAGCATCAGCTCGACGGAGACGAGGATCAGGATCGCGCTGCGGCGCGCGAGCACGCCGTAGAAGCCGATCCCGAACAGCACGGCGGAGAGCACGAGGAAGTTCTCGATCGGGATGTCGCTCACGAGGACTCACCCTCCTCGACCGTGTCGTCATCCTCGTCGCGGTCGCGGCGCGCCACGGCGACGGCGCCGATCAGCGCCACGATCAGCACCAGCGAGGCGATCTCGAAGGGCGCGCCGAAGTCGCGGAAGAGCCGCTCGCCGAGCGTGGTGAAGGGCGCCACGGCGACCTCGGTCTTCGCCCAGTCCTGGTCGACCAGCGCCACGCCGACGACACCGGCGAGCAGGATGCCGACGAGGAAGGCGAACGGTTTTTGGGCGCCGTCCGTCACCTTCGGGTCGTCGCCGGCGTTGGTGAGCATCAGACCGAAGAGCAGCAGCACGGTCACGCCGCCGCCGTAGATCAGCACCTGGACCAGCGCCAGGAACTCGGAGCCGAGCAGCAGGAAGATGCCCGCCACGCCGAGCAGCGCGATCACCAGTGAGAGCGTGGCGTGCACGATGTTGGGCAGCAGCACGGCGCCGAGCGCGCCGAGGATGATCACCGCGGCGGCGAGCCAGAACACCACCTCCGCGGCAGTGATCTCGTCGAAGATCAGCAGTGCGAGCAGGACGATCGCGATCGGCGTAACCAGCGCGCCGGCGACGAGGCCCGTGAAGATGACGATGCGATCGAGTTGCTGGGGGAACGGGATGCGTTCTAGCAGTTCAAGCACCGCTCGCCCCACCGTATCGCCGGGGTCTCCTGCCCTCGGGGCTTGCGCCCCGCGGGACGGGGACCGCCCCTAGATATCGGCGACCCACTCGTCGAGTTCGCCCGCTCGATGCTGGGCGAGCAACTGCGGCAGGTCCATCACCAGGTCCGACCGGTCGTATACCGACAGCTCGTGGCCGGTCCAGGTGTTGTTCATGGCGATTGCCTCGAAGTTGCACACCTCGACGCAGATGTTGCAGCGCATGCAGCGCGCGTAGTCGATCCAGAACTTGTCGATGATCTTGCGGCGCCGCGAAGTCCCGCCCTGGCTCTCGTGGTTGGGGTTGTCCTTCATCAGGACGGTCATGCACTCGACCGGGCAGGCGCGCTCGCAGGCGTGGCAGCCGGTGCAGTAGGGCTCGTCGATGTGGTCGTCCCAGAGCAGGATCGGGAACGCGCGGTCGCGCTCCGGCAACTCCTTGTGCCCTTCCGGGTACTTGCGGGTGACCGGACGCCTCGCGAACGTCGAGAGCGTCGTCGCCATGCTCTTGAGGAGGCCCTTCATGGGCGGCAGCCTTTCACGCCCGCACCTTATGCGGTAGTGCCCGCAGGCGCGAGTCCGCCCCGCCGCCCGTCCGGCTCGCGAGGCTCACGAGGCGGCCTCCGCCTCCAGCGCCGGGCGCGCCAGCTGCCTCGGGCGGCGGCGCGTGACGCCGTGCTCGACGATGACGTAGAGCAGGACCAGCCCGATCACGTTCGGGACCAGCAGGAACACGTCCGGCCACTCGTAGACGAGGATCAGCCCGTTCGCGAGGATCAGCGCGAACGAGAGCGGCATCAGCACCTTCCAGGAGAACGCCATCAACTGGTCGATGCGCATCCGCGGCACGGTCACGCGCACCCAGAAGACGCTGAAGATCAGCAGCCCGGTCTTGGCGCTCGTCAGCACGATCTGCCAGAGGAACCCGGCATCCTCGCCCAGCGGCCACGCCCAGCCGCCGAGGAACACGGCGGAGGCAAGCAGGCAGAGGATGAACAGCCCCGCGTACTCCGCGAGGAAGAACATCGACCAGCGAATCCCGCTGTACTCGATGAACGGCCCGCCGACCACCTCGGACTCCCCGATCGGGATGTCGAAGGGGGTGCGGTTCAACTCGGCGAGCATCGCGACGTAGAAGATCGCGAACGCCAGTGGCTGCCAGACGATGAAGGGGATGTGCCCCTGCTGCCCGGTGATCTCGTTGAGGTTGAGGCTGCCCGCGACCATCGCCACGGCGAGCACCGCGAGAATCAACGGCACCTCGTAGGAGATGCCCTGCGCGGCCGCGCGCAGCGCGCCGATCATCGCGTAGCGGTTGTCCGAGGACCAGCCCGCCATCACCCAGCCCACGACGTTCACCGAGCTGATCGCGATCACGTAGAACAGGCCGAGCTCCAGCACCCGCACGTTCCAGTCGAACGCGAACGGGATCGCGACAAAGGCCATGAACACCGGCACGAACACAAAGTAGACCGCGAACTCGAAGATCAGCGGGTCCGCGTTGCGCGGCCGCAAGTCTTCCTTGCCGAGCAGCTTGAGCGCGTCGGCGAGGGACTGGAGCAGGCCCAGCGGCCCGGTTCGCGTCGGCCCGAGGCGCATCTGGAAGCGCGCGATGATCTTGCGCTCGATGTAGATCAGCCCCATCACGACCACGGTCATCAGGCCGACGATCAGGTGCAGCCGGATGATCGCGTCCACCCAGACGTTCACCGTCGGGAAGCCGAACAGCTCGGTGTTCATCGATCGACCTCGCAGAGCACGATGTCGAGGGAGCCGAGGACGACGACCGCGTCGGCGACGTAGCCGCCGATCGTCATGTCGCGCAGCGCCTGCAGG
>VXOS01000189.1:8744-9499 GCA_009839925.1 Chloroflexota bacterium | reverse complement strand
CTCGCCGCGCAGCGCGGCGGGCGGGGGCCGCGGCGCGGCGTCACAGGCGAGCGCGAGGCCGATCGCCCCGGAGGCCGCGAGCAGCGGCCAGACGACGTACCAGAACTTGAAGACGGTGTTCATGCGCGCGTGCCGCAGCGCGTCGGTGACGTGGAACAGCTCCGTCGCGAGCACGATCGCGCCCGCCGTGGCGGCGAGCGCCAGCCAGGTCGCGTGATCGCGGCGCCCCTCGGCGTAGCGGCGCGCCGCGGCCGCGGCGGCCGCGCCCGTCGCCAGCACGAGGCCGGCGAGCGTCAGCCAACCCGCGCCGCGCGCGGCGAACGCGTCGCCCTCCCCGGCGGCCCACAGGATCCACAGCGCCAGCGGCGCGGCCGCCAGCGCGAGGCCCCAGGCGAGCGCGCGCCGCGAGGCGTGCGGGCGCGTCAGCAGCGCGGCGATCACGACCGGCAGCAGCGGCGCGCCCCAGAACAGCAGCAACCGCAGCGGGTCGCTGGCCGCGTCGCTGACCACGGCGCCGCCAATCGACGAGGTGTCGAGCGTCTGCAGCAGCGGCCAGGCGATCACGAGGCCGACGAGCGTGGGTGCGAGGAGATAGCGCGCGGCCCCGAACAGCGCGCCGTGCAGCGGCCAGCCGACGGCCCGGAAGGCGGCGGGCGCCGCCCCCCCCCCAAAAACCCCCGGGGGGGGGCCCTCACACGCGGTAGTGATGCCCACCCCGGCGAAGAGCGCCGCCGCCCGCAGCCCCCCCCCCGGCC
>VXOS01000189.1:0-8734 GCA_009839925.1 Chloroflexota bacterium | reverse complement strand
GCCCCGGCTATCCCGGGGCCGCGGGGGGTGGGGGCCCCCCCACCCCGCGGGCCCCCCACCCCCCCGCGGGGCCGCGGCCCCCCCCGGCCCGGCACGGGGGCGGCCGCCGCCGCCAGCCAAATCAGCCCGTAGGCGAGCACGTCCCAGGCGTTGGTCATCGCCAGCCCGGCGAAGAGCGCGCCGGCCAGCAGCAGCGCCCCGGGCCGCGCGGTCCAGCGCCGCCACGAGAGCGCCACGCCGCCCTCGAAGGTGTCGAGGGCGACGGCGAGCGCGACGATGCCGAGCGGCAGCGCGAGCACGTGTGCGTGCGGGTCGCCGAGGATGTAGGAGAAGGCGGGGAACTCGCTGATCGTGCCGGGAATCACGCGTGTCGCCCGCCACCACCACCAGAACTGGTCGGGTACGCCGTGCGTTGCCTCCACGGGGCCGGGCAGCCCCTTCACGCCGAGCCGGCCCCAGACGCCCTCGCCGCCCAGTCCGTTCGCCGCCGCGAGGTCGGCCAGCCCCTCGAGCGGCGCGACCCAGATCAGCGCCACGACGGCGAGGCCGGCGGCGATCCACGGCGTGGCGCGCCGCCTCGGCGTGCCGAGCGCGACCGCGTCGCTCGCGAGGCCGGCGATCGCGACCGCCGCGAGCGCCGCGGCGGCGGCGAGGCCGAGGTTGAAGCCGAAACGCGGCGCCACCCCCGCCAGCCGCCCGCTCACATCGATCATCACGTGGCCGAGGTGGTAGTAGGAGACGTCGTGGCCGGCGAGCCAGGAGTCGGAAGGTGGCAGCTGCTCGGCGTGGTGCACCGCGTTGAGCAGCATCAGGTCCATCGGCTTCTCGGTGTTGATCGCGGCCGGGGCCTGGGCGCGTACGAACAGCACGACGACGAAGACCACGAGGAACAGCGCCTCGCCGGCGAGCAGCGTGCGGCGGGCGCGCCAGAGCGTGCGCAGCCGCTCCCGGTCGCGCCAGCCGAGCCACGCCGACCAGGCGTAGAGCACGGCGACTGCCGCGATCATGAGGCCCGTCCCGTAGGGAATCGAGACAAGCGCCGAGGCCAGCCAGACAACCTGCGCGACCAGCAGCAGCGCGAGCGGGCGGGCGTACAACACCCCGCGCGAGCGCAGCCGTCCGAACAGCAGCGTCGCCGGGAGTAACCCGCCGCCGCCGATCAGCACCAGCGCCAGGTACCAGGTCAGCGCCTGCTCCACGGCGCCGGCCCGTCAGGCCTCGGTCGAGCCGGGAGCCAGCAAGCCGTCCACGAACGCTTCCGCGTCGAACGGCGCAAGATCCCCCGGGCCGTCCCCGACCCCGATGAAGCGCACCGGCAACCCCAGCTCCGAGGCCACCGCGAAGACGATCCCGCCACGAGCGCTGCCATCGAGCTTCGTGAGGATCACCGAGGTCACCTCGATCGCCTCGGTGAAGGCGCGCGCCTGCGCGAGGCCGTTCTGCCCGGTGGTGGCGTCGAGCACGAGCGCGACCTCGTCCGGACCGCGCCCCAGCTGCCGCTCGATCACGCGCCGGATCTTGGCCAGCTCGTTCATGAGGTTCTGCTTGTTATGTAGCCTCCCGGCCGTATCCACCAGCACCAGGTCGTGGCCGCGCGCCTGCGCCGCCTCGATCGCGTCGAAGGCGACCGCGGCGGGGTCCGAGCCCGCCTGGTGCGCGATCACGTCGAAGCCGATCCGCTCGCCCCAGCTGCGCAGTTGCTCGATCGCGGCGGCGCGGAAGGTGTCGCTGGCCGCGGCCATCACGCGGTTCCCCTCGGCCTGGTAGGCGTGGGCGAGCCGTGCCGCCGCAGTCGTCTTGCCGGTGCCGTTGACGCCGGCGATCAGCACGACCGCCGGCCGGGGCGGCGCGACACTGTCCGCGTCCCAGAGCCGGCCGGCCGCCTCGGGCGCCTCGAGGATCGCGATCAGCTCGCTGCGCAGGGCGGCCTGCAGCTCGTCCGGCTGCCGCGGGTTGGCGGCGCGCACGCGGTCGAGCACCTCGAAGGTGGTCTCCACCCCGGCGTCCGAGCCGATCATCACCTCTTCGAGCGAGTCCCAGAGCTCCGGGGTGATCCCGTTCCCGCGCAGCAGATCGCCGACACGGCCGAACCAGGAGCGGCGCGTCCGCGACAGCGCCTGCCCTGTTGCCGCCTCGGACTCCGGGTTGCCTCGCAGCAGCCTCACGGCATCATCCTGACCGGCCCGTGATGCGGGCGCCCGCCGATCGTACCGAGAGGCGCGGCGACTGGCGAACGGGCCGCCCCGGCGGCCGCGTTACGAGGCCTGCGGCAGGTCGGCCAGGCGCAGCGAGAGCACGCGGGAGACGGAGTCGTCACCCATCGAGATGCCGTAGATCGTGTCGGCGGACTCGACGGTCCCGCGGTTGTGCGTGATCACGATGAACTGCGAGTGCTCGCAGAGCCCGCGCAGCGTCTCGACGAAGCGGCCCACGTTCGCCTCGTCGAGCGCGGCGTCCACCTCGTCGAGGACGCAGACCGGCGCCGGGTTCACGTCGAGCAGCGCGAACAGCAGCGCCACCGAGGTCAGCGCACGCTCGCCGCCCGAGAGCATCGAGAGCGAGGAGATGCGCTTGCCCGGCGGCTGCGCGCGGACGTCCACGCCCGCCTCGCCGCCCTCCTGCTCCGGCTCGACGATCGTCAGCTCCGCCCGCCCGCCGCCGAAGAAGCGCTGGAAGTAGTCGGCGAAGCTCTGGTTGACGTGCTCGAACGTGTCGCCGAAGCGCTCACGAATCTCACGCTTGAGTTCGGCGATCGCCGTCCGCAGCTGCGCCTCCGCCTCCTCGAGGTCCTCGACCTGCCCGGCCAGGAAGTCGTGCCGCTCGCGCTCCTCGCCGAGGTCGTCGAGCGCCTCGAGGTTCACGGGGCCGAGCGCGCGGATCTCGGCCCGCAGCTCGGAGATCCGCTCGCGCAGTTCGACGGTGTCGACCTCGGCCCCGCCACTCGCGGGGACCGGCGCGGGCAGCACCGGCGCCGTGCCGTTGCCGACGCCATCGCCGGCGCCATTGCCCATGGCCAGCACCGGCTCGGCGGCGTCGCCGCCCGCAAGCTCTGCCTGGGGTTGCTCGGTGCTGGCGCGGCGCACGCTGCCATCGTCACGCAGGACGAGGCCGTCGTCCGCGATCTGCCGCTCGAGGCTCTGGACGTGATTCGCCAGCTCGCGCAACGCGGACTGCGCCTCCAGCAACTCGCGCTCCGCGGCGAAGAGCCGCGCCTGGCTGTCGCCGCGCGTCGCCGTCAACTCGCGCTCGGCGCGTTCCGCGTCGGCCAGCGCGGCGTGCGCCGGCGCGACGGCTTCCTCGGCAGCGCGGCGCGCGATCTCGACGTTGGCGACCTGCTCGCCGAGATCGCGCAGCGTGAGATCGAGGTCTTCGAGTTCCTGGCGGACGACGAGGGCCTGGTCGCGGCGCTCGGCCAGCCGCTCGCCGCGGCCGCGGTGCGCCTCTTCCAGAGCCGCCTGGCGATCACGCGTGGCGGACCGCTCGCCCTCGGCGGCGGCGAGCGCGGCAGCACGCTGCGCGACCCGATCGCCGGCGGCGTCGCGCTCCGCCCCGACGGCCTCGGAGCGATCGCGCAGCCCCGCGAGCCGGACGTCGAGCGCCTCGAGGGCGGCGCGTTCGCGCTCGATCGCCGCTTCGGCGTCGTCCGGTTCGGCGGCGGGGTCGTCGTCGGCGAGCACGGCGTGGGCCAGTCGCAGCTCGCTGCCGATCGCCACCAGGCGGCGGCGCAGTCGCGCGCTGTCCTGCTCGTGCGCGCGCAGCGCGGCCTCGGCCGCCGTGGCGGCGCTGCGCGCAGCATCGAGGGCGTCTCGGGCGTCGGCGACGATGTCGTCGAGGTGCTGGACCTGCGCGGCGGCGGCCTCCTCGGCCTCGCGCGCGCCCTCGATCGCCTCGGGCAGCGCGTGCTCCTCGTCCTGCAGCACGAACTGCTCCGCGGCCGAGCCGCGCGATCCGCCGTAGATCGAGCCGTCCGCGCGCACCAGCACGCCGTCGCGCGTGACCACGGAGCCGAGGCCGCGCTTGACCGTCTTGAGCGCCGTCTCCACGTCCTCGACGACGATCGTGCGCCCCAGCAGCAGGTCGACAAGCGGGCGGTACTTGCGCTGGGTCTTGACCAGCATCGAGGCGACTCCGAGAACACCGCGCTCGCTCAGCATGTTGAGGGGGTACTGCTGGTCGATGGAGTCGAGCGGCAACACGGTGACGGAGCCGGCGCCCTGCTCGCGCAGGTGCGCGATCGCCGCCAGCGCCTCGTCCTGGCGCTCGACCACGATGGCGCCGATCTGCTCGGCGAGGGCTGCTTCGATGGCGTGCTCCAGACCCTGTGGCACGCGGATCAGCCGCCCGAGGAGCCCGACCACGCCGCCGAGCGGCTGCTCGTCCGGGCCCGGCTCGTTCGCGGCGCGCAGCAGCTCCTGGGAGGCGGAGCTCTGCCGTGCGAGTTGCGCCGCCAGCATGACGGTCAGCTCGCGCCGGGCCTCGAGTTGCTCGCGCTGTGTGATCGCGCTGCGCTGCGCTTCGCGGCCCTCCTCGGCGCGCGTCCGCGTCTCCTCGATCCGCCGCTCCGCGATCTCGCGGCGGCGCAGCGCCTCCGCTGTCTGCTGCATCAGGCGCTCGTGCTCGCGGCGCGCGGCCAGCGCACGCTTCCCGTAGTCGCGCAGCTCATCGTTCAGCTCGTCGCGGCGCCGGCCCGCCTCGCGGCGCTCGGCGTCGCGGCGGCGCTGCTCGGCCTCGACCCTCGCGCGCCGCGCCTCGGCGTCGCGGATCGTGGTCTCGATGCGGGAGCGGCGGGCCTCGGCTTCGGCGAGGTCGCGCAGCACGTCACGCACGGCCTCATCCGCCGCGCGCATTGCCTCCTGTGCGCCCTCGAGGCCGGCCCGCGCCTCGGCCACTCGTGCGTCCAGCTCGACCAGCGCGACATCGTCCGGCGCGTCGGGGCCGGGCGTTGCTTCCAGCTCCTCGATGGCGGCGTCGATCTCCGCGCGGCGCACGAGCAGCAGTTCCTGGCGCTGCTCGGCGAGCGCGCGCTGCTGGCCGAGCGCCAGCGAGCGTTCGGCCAGCTCTCGCTCGCGTCGCTGCGCGCCGCCCAACTCCGCGCGCGCCGCGGCTACGGCGCGCTCCGCGGCGGCGATCTCCGGGGCGAACGCCTCCGCCTGGCGGCGCGCCGCGGCGAACGCCTCGGAGCGCTGGTCGTGCCGCGCCTGCGCCGCCGCGAGCGCCTCGCTCGCTTCGCGCAGCTCGGTCTCGTACCAGGCCTCGAGGGCAGCGCCGAGCTGGGCGTCGAGTTCGCGGAAGCGACTGGCGCGCTGCGACTGCCGCTCCAGCTGCCGCAGCCGCGGCGCCAGCTCGCGGATCAGCACCCGGACGTGGCCCAGGTTGTCGCGCGTCTGCGTGAGCCGTCGCTCCGCCCGCGTCAGCTCGATGCGGTGGCCGTGCACCTCGGCGGCCTCTTCGATCAGGTTGCGGCGCTCCTGTGGCCGCAGGCCGAGCACCTCGTCGACGAGGCCCTGCGACATCATGGCGTAGGAGTTCTGGCCGACCTGCGCGCGCCGGAACAGATCCTGCACATCCAGCAGGCGCACCTTCTGGCCGTTGATGCGGTACTCGTTCTCGCCGCTGCGGTAGGCGCGCCGGCTGACGCTCACCTCGTCGAAGTCGATCGGCATCCACTGCTCGGAGTTGTCGAGGATCAGCGTCACCTCGGCGACGCCCAGTTCGCGCCGCGTGTCGGAGCCGGAGAAGATCACGTCCCCGGTCTTGCGGGCGCGGATCGAGCGCGAGGACTGCTCACCGAGGGCCCAGCGGATCGCATCGGCGACGTTGGACTTGCCGGAGCCGTTGGGTCCGACGACGGCGGTCAGGCCGGGGCCGAACTCGAAGACCTGGCGGTCCGCAAAGGACTTGAACCCGTACGCCTCGACGCGTCGCAGGTACATCGCGGCTAGTCCGTCCCGGCTGCGCGCATGCGCAGCTCCCGCAACGCCTCGCGAGCCGCGTCCTTCTCGGCCTGTTGCTTGGTGCGCCCGCTGCCGCGGCCCATCACCTCGCCATCGACGCGCACCTCGACCGCGAACTCTCGATCGTGTTCCGGCCCGAGCTCCTCAACGATCACGTAGTGGGGACGCCCGAAGCGGCCCTCGCAGTACTGCTGGAGGGCGCCCTTGGTGTTCAGTTCCGCCGGGTCCGTCTGCAGCGCCTCCAGCTCCGGGGCAAGCGTGCGCTCGATGAAGCGCCGCGCGCCCTCGAGGCCGCCGTCCGGCCCGCGGTCGAGCTTGAGCGCGCCGATCAGCGCCTCGTAGGCGTCGGCCAGGTTGCCGGGGCGATCGCGACCGCCGGTCGTCTCCTCGCCGCGCCCCAGCAGCAGGTACCGGCCGAGCCCGAGGCGCTTCGCCGCCTCGGCCAGTGTCGAGCCCTGCACGATGTGCGCGCGCCAGAGCGTCAGGCGACCCTCTTCGACCTCGGGGAAGCGCTCGTAGAGGCGTTCGGCGATGACCATGCCGAGCACCGAATCGCCGAGGAACTCGAGCCGATCGAATGAGCGGTCGGAGCCCTCGTGCTCGTTGGTGTAGGAGGGATGGGTAAGCGCGAGGCGCAGCAGTGCGTCGTCGGCGAACTCGATCCCGAGAGCGGTCTGTGCGTCGTGAAGGCAAGGCGGCGCGGAGACCAAGCGAGTACCCTCTCGGGCGTACGTGCTCCGCCATCACGTACGCTACCACCCGAAACCCCGCCGCAGGCCGGGACGGGCCGGGTGCGCCCCGCTCGCACTCGGTATCGTATGAGCGGGTGCCTGCGAGTGTCAAGAATCGCTCATCGGCTTATACGTCCTACCGTCTCGCGCCTGCGCCGCACGCTGCCCGCCGGCGCTCGTTCGCTGCTCGACGCCGCCATCGAGAGCGCCACCGAATCGGGCAGCGAGCTATGGGTGATCGGCGGCGCGATTCGCGATCTTGCGGCGGGCGGCGCGCCCGCCGAGGTGGACCTCGCATGCGACGGCGACCCCGCCGCCCTCGCCGCCTCGATCGCGACGAGGCTCGGCGAGACGGCGACCGTGCGGGCGGAGCCGCGCTTCGCCACGGCGCGCGTCGAGTGGCGCGAACGGCGGCTCGACATCGCCGCGCTGCGTGGCGAGCGTTACGCGCGGCCGGGCGCGCTGCCCGCGGTGCACCCCGGCGCGACGATCGAGGCCGACCTCGGGCGACGGGACTTCAGCGTCAACGCGATCGCGCTCGGCGTCGCCGGGCCGCGCGGAGGCGAGCTGCTGGACCCCTGCGGCGGCCTCGAGGATCTCGCCTCGCGGCAGCTGCGCGCGCTGCACGCGGACAGCTTCCGCGACGACGCCACGCGGCTCTGGCGCGGCGCACGCTGCGCAGCGACGCTCGGGCTCCGGCCCGATCCGGAAACGGCGCGCCTCATCGAGGACGCGCCGCGCTGGATCGCACGCAGCTCGGGGCGGCGGCTCTGGGCAGAGTTCGAGCGCGTCGCTGCGAGCCGCCGCACCGGCGCTGCGCTGCGCCTGCTCGACGGCTGGGGTGCGCTGCGCGGGGTGCACCCAGCGTGGTCGCTCACGCCCGAGGCCTCCCAGGCGCTCTCGCGGCGGCCCGGCCCGCACTCGCCCGCGCTGCTGCTCGCCGTGCTGCTCGCTCCGCTGGCGGAGCGTGAGGCGATCGCCGCCCGCCTCACGGCGCCGCGAGCGGCGCGTCGCTCCACCGGGGAGGCGGCGCGCTTGCTCGCGGTGCGTGACCGCACTCCGCCGACCCTTGCGGCCCTCGAGGGCGTGAGCGGCGAGGCTCGCACTGCCGCCCGCTGGCTCGACCCGGCGGGCCAGCGGCTGTTGCAGCACGAGCTGCGGCGCTGGGAGCGCACCCGGCCGCCGTTGGACGCCGCCGCGCTGCTGCGGCTCGGCCTCGCGCGTGGTCCCGAGCTCGGCGCGTGGCTCGAGCGCTTGCGCCGCGAGCGCTATCTCGGCAATCTGAGGGATGCGGCGAGCGCGCGCCGCGCGGTACGAGCCGCATTGCGCCATGCCGCCGAGCCGGAGGAACGATGAGCACGCTGCCTGCCCGGCGACAGCCCGCGAAGGCCCCTGTGCCGGCCGTCAAGCTGCTCGACTGCGCCGTCTGTGGCCTCCAGGGACCGCCAAAGGAGATGGCCGATTGCGCCGAGTGTGGGGCCGTCTTCCACATCGACCTCAGCCAGCAGGAGCTGGGCCGCAGCTGCGGGGCCGCGACCTTCGGGCAGGCCTGCGGCTTCAGCTTCAGCTGCAACCCCTGCATCGAGCGCTACGAGGCCAACGCCGCCAGCGGCGGCTACTGGCGCTCCGTCGTCCGCTAGCGGCGGCCGGCCAGGGCCCAGCACGAGGAGCCACGCGATGACCGCCGCCGAGACGTACACCTGCGGACTCTGCGATGTCTCCGAGACGAACGCCCAGCTGCTCTCCGATTGCAGCAACTGCGGCGTGCTGTTCCACCTCAACCCCCGCAACGACATCCCGGGCATCGACTGCGGCGACGTCTGGGTGGGCGACTGCGACGAGCCGGTGCTGCAGTTCTTCTGCAACCGCTGCCTCGAGCTGATCCGCGGCAGCATCCAGGCCGAGGGGTTCCAGGCGCCCCCGCCCGGCTTCGACCCGCTGGGGGCGCCTCCGGGCGCGCAGGCGGGGACGATGATCCTGCCGCCCGCCGCGGCCCCCCAGCGCCCCAGGCGCCGCCGCAGCCGGCGCCTCGACGGCCCCGCGCCGCGG
>VXOS01000143.1 GCA_009839925.1 Chloroflexota bacterium | reverse complement strand
AACCCGCGATCTATCTCCGGCCGCTGATTTGGTTTATACTCTCCTGGTGGGGTTGGGGGGGGCGGACTGTTGGGGGGGGGGGGGGCGGAGGGTGCGCGCTCGTCGGGACGCGGGCTACTGGTAGGAGTAGCGCTGCTCCTTCCACGGGTCGCCGTGGATGTGGTAGCCGTACATCTCCCAGAACCCGGGGCGCACCTCGGGCAGGAACTCGATGCCGCGCACCCACTTCGCGCTCTTCCAGAAGTAGAGCTGCGGGACCACCCCGCGCAGCGGGCCGCCGTGATCGCGATCGATCGGCTGGCCGTCGTGGGTGTGCGCGAGCAGCACGCCCTCGTGCAGCAGCTCGTCGAGCGGTACGTTCGTCGTATACCCGCCGTAGGAGTGGAACATGACCTCCTTCGCCTCGGGCAGCACCTTTGCGAGGGCCATGACGTCGGTGAAGCGCACGCCGCGCCAGTGGTTGTCGTAGCGGCTCCAGGTGGTCACGCAGTGGATGTCCGAGGTGTCCTCGGACTGCGGGAGCGCGTTGAACTCGTCCCAGTCGAGGCGCACTTCCTCCTCGACGAGGCCGAAGATGCGGAACTCCCAGGTCGCGAGGTCGATGCGAGGCGTGGAGCCGTAGGTCAGCACCGGCCAGCCGTCGGTCAGTCGCTGGCCCGGCGGGAGGCGGTCCTCGGGCGGGCGCACCGGCTTGCGTCCGGGAAGATTGCTCGTCGTCACGAAGGCTCGCTCCTCACCATCGCGCCCGGGGCCGTGCGCCCACGTGTCTCTCGCTACAACCATCGTATCGGATGCGCCCTCAGACGCGAGGGGCAACGGACCGCAACCGCGCCCTTCGATAGGATGGAGGCATGGAGCGAGCCGTTGCCGCGACCGGATCGAACGAGGACACCGCGCGCCCGGAGGCGCCGCGCACGCATGTCGGACGCTTCGCCGCCATCGCCGCGGCGGTCGTCATCCTCGACCAGATCACGAAGGCGCTCGTGCGTGGCTGGCTGGACGAGCGCGAGACCTGGCCCGAGGGCTTCGACCTGATCCGCATCTCGCACGTCGAGAACTCCGGCGCCGCGTTCGGCATCCTCCAGGGCGGCGGGCCCTTCCTGATCGCCAGCTCGATCCTCGGCGCGGTGATCGTGCTGGTCTTCCTGCGCGCCGCGCCACCCGGCGACCGGCTCTACGAGACGGCGCTCGCGCTCGTCCTCGGCGGCGCGATCGGCAACCTGATCGACCGGGTCTTCCGAGGCACCGTGACGGACTTCATCGACCCCACCCATTACCCGGCCTTCAACATCGCCGACTCCTCGATCGTGGTCGGCGTCATCGCCCTCGCCGTCCTCTCGCTGTGGCGGCCCCACGGCCAGGAGGACGCCGGCGAGACGGCCGGGGGCGAGACGGGCGACGGCGCGGAGGAGCTGGGCTGATGCAGCTCGAACGCTTCGCCGCCCCGCGCACGGACCGCCTCGACCGGCTCGTCGCCGATCAGCTCGCGCAACTCTCGCGCAGCCAGGCGCAGCGGCTGATCGAGGACGGCCGCGTCGAGGTCGGCGGCGAGCCGCGCACCCGAGCTGGCCGCGAGGTGCCCGCGGGCGCCGAGATCGCGATCCGCCTGCCCGCGCAGCCCGACCTCGACGCGATGGCGCTCGACGTACCGCTCGATGTGCTGTTCGCCGACGAGCACACGCTGATCATCGACAAGCAGCCGGGGCTGCTGGTGCACCCGGTGCAGGGCCGCCCGGCGGTGACGCTCATCCACACCGTGCGCGCGCGCTACCCGGAGGTGGGGGAGATCGGCGGGGCGCGCTCCGGCCTCGTGCACCGCCTCGACCGCGACACCTCCGGCGTGATCGCCTTCGCCCGCTCGGACGCCGCCCGCGACGCGCTGCGCGCGCAGTGGAAGGCGCGCGAGACGCTCAAGATCTACCTCGCCATCGCCGAGGGCGTCGTCGAGCCTCGGCGCGGCCGCATCGACGCCCCGCTCGGCCCCGATCCCGCCGACCCGATGCGCCGCGCCGTCGTCGAGCGCGGCGACCCGGCGTTCAGCGAGTACCGCGTGCTGGAGCAGTACGGCGATGAGGCCGCCCTGCTCGAGGTCCGCATCCTGACCGGCCGCACGCACCAGATCCGCGTCCACCTGCAGGCGGTGGGCCACCCGATTCTCAGCGACGGCGTCTACGGCAACCCCTCGCCGCGCATCGCGCGCCAGGCCCTGCACGCCCGGCGCCTCGGCCTCTGCCTGCCTTCGAGCGGTGAGTGGCGCGAGTTCGAGGCGCCGCTCCCCGACGACATCGCCGAGGCGATCGAGGCGCTGCGCGCCGACCACGGCGTCGAGGCGCAGCCGCTCGCCGCGGGCGCGGGAGGTGGGCGATGAGCGTCCGCGTCCGCTACGCCCCCAGCCCCACCGGCGACCCGCACGTCGGCAACATCCGCACCGCGATCTGGACCTGGCTGCACGCCCGCCGGCATGGCGGCGCCTTCATCCTGCGCATCGAGGACACCGACCAGTCGCGCGCCGTCGAGGGCTCCGTCGAACGCATCGAGGACTCGCTGCGCTGGCTCGGCCTCGACCTCGACGAGGGGCCGGAGCAGGGCGGCGACTACGGCCCCTACGTGCAGTCGCAGCGCCTCGAGCGCTACCACGCCGCCAGCGAGCAGCTGCTCGCGGACGGCAACGCCTACCGCTGCTTCTGCACCCCCGACGACCTGCGCGCGATGCGCGAGCGCCAGCGCGCGGCCGGCCGCCCGCAGGGCTACGAGGGCGTCTGCCGCGACCTCGACGCCGCGCGAGCCGCCGCGCGCGCCGCAGCCGGCGAGTCGCACGTGATCCGCTTCCGCATGCCGCGCGACGGCGTCACCGTCTTCAGCGACCTGATCCGGGGCGCGATCCGCTACGAGAACCGGCTCCTCGACGACCTGGTGCTGCTCAAGTCGGACGGCTTCCCCACCTACCACCTCGCCCACGCCGTCGACGATCACGCGATGGCGATCACGCACGTCACCCGGGGCGACGAGTGGATCCCCTCGACGCCGCGTCACGTGCGGATCTTCGAGGCGCTCGGCCATGAGCCACCGACCTACGTGCATACGCCGGTCATCCTCGGGCCGGACGGGGGCAAGCTCTCCAAGCGGCACGGCGCGCAGTCCGTGCTGGACTACGCCGCCGAGGGCTACCTGCCGGAGGCGCTGCTCAACTTCCTCGCGATCATGGGCTGGGCGCTGGACGACAAGACCGAGATCCTCTCCGCCGCCGAGATGTGCGCCGCCTTCGACCTGGCCGACCTCAACCCCGCGCCCGCCGGATTCAACAGCGAGAAGCTGGAGTGGATGAACGGCGTCTACATGCGCCAGCTCCCCGAGGCCGACCTCGCCGCGCGCTTCGCCGAGCGCCTCGACCGCGACCTGCCCGAATCCGTCACGAGGCCCGTCGACGGGGGGCTGGTCGAGCAGTTCACCCCGCTGATCCGCGAGCGCGTGAAGCTGCTCTCCGAGGTGGCCGAGTTGACCGACTTCTTCTTCGCCGAGGACGTCCCGGTCGCCGAGCCGGGCGAGTTCCTCGGCCGCTCGTTCCGCCGCGAGCCGGAGCGGGCCGCGCCGGCGCTCGCCGCCGCCACGGCGGCCCTTGAGGGCCTGCGCGACGACTGGCGCACCGAGCCCCTCGAGGCAGCCCTGCGCTCGCTGGCCGAGGAGCTGGGCGTGCGCGCGGGCGACCTGTTCATGCTCTGCCGCGTCGGCGTCACCGGAAAGCGCGTCACTCCGCCGCTGTTCGAGACGATGGAGATCGTCGGCCCCGCGGCATCCCTCGCGCGCCTCGCCGCCGCCGAGACGGCCCTGCGCGCCGCCTACCCGGCCTGAGTCCGCGCCGTCGAGGCGCGCGAGCGCCCTCGCTGGGATCGTGACCGCTGGCAGTGGTTTTGCTAGGGTGGATGGGTCCGCTGGGGACTCGTCTAATGGTAGGACAGCTGACTCTGGATCAGTAGGTCGGGGTTCGAATCCTCGGTCCCCAGCCATAGTGGACTGTACTGCGAACTCCCTCGGGCAACTCGACCTCGGCAGCATCCCGCCCGCCGATCGGGCTGTCGGGCGGTGTCGGGATCGTGTAGCGGATCGTCGCCGTGCCGGGCCGCACCGCGATCTCCTTGACGAAGGAGCGGATGAACGCCTTCGACTCCGTCAGTTCGCTAGTCCGCAGGAACTCGCTCATCTCCCGCGCGAACGCCGCGATGACGTCGGCGCTGTCGAGCAGCGCCCGGCGCTCCGACAGGTTGCTCCGCGCATCCTCCGCCGCAGTCTCGAGACGCTCCTGACTCTCCTGGTGCAGCCTGAGGCGCGGCAGGATGTCGTTGATCTCAAGGTCGGAAGTCTCGACGGCGTGCCAGAGCCGGTCCATCTTGCGGCGGACCTCGGCCAGCTCGGCCTCGATCGTCTCCAGCTTCGCCCGCTCCTCGCGGGCCACGCCGTCCATCTCCTCGTCGACGAGCCGCACGAGGTCGCGAATGTTGGACTCGGTGAGGATGTGCTCGCGGATCTGCTCGACGATCAGCCGCTCGAAGCGCTTCGCGTTGAGGCGCGGCGTCTCGCACGTGCCGCTGCCCCGCTTCAAGAGGGACTGGCAGACGTAGTAGCTGTACTTGCCGCTCTTCGCCTCCGCCGCCGTGAGCGCGCGACGGCACGTCCGGCACCGCACCAGCCCGCTCAGCAGGTAGGGGCTGCCGGAGCGCCGGGGGTGGACCTGCGCGGGCGCCTTCGCGTGCAGTAGCGCCGCGACCTGCTGGAACTCCTCGCGGGAGACGATGGCCGGGAAGGCGTCCTCGACGCGGACCGGCGGGAGCCCGTCCTTGGCGGTGACGCCCCACTGCAAGGTGCCCGTGTAGGTCTCGTTGGAGAGCATCTGGTGGATCGTCGTTTTGCCCCAGCGCTTGCCTCCGGGACTGGGGACGCCCTCGGCGTTGAGGGTCTTGCTGATGTCGAGCACGCTGCGGCCGGCCAGCGCCAGTTCGAAGATGCGGCGCACCACGCCGTCGGCGGGCGGGTTCAGTTCGAGCTTCGGGCGCTCCCTCGGACCGTCCTGGACCTTGACCTTGCGGTAGCCGTAGGGGGCGCGGGGCGCGACCCAGAAGCCGCGCGAGGCCGACTCGCGCAGCCCCCGCATGACCTCCTGCGCAAGGTTCTCACTGTAGAAGTCGTCGACACTCTCGATGATCGCCTCCATCAGCTTCCCCGTCGGCGAGTCATCGGCGTGCTCGGTGATCGAGGTCACCCGGATGCCACGCCGGCGCAGCATCGACTTGAAGGCGACGGCGTGCTCGCGCTTGCGCGTGAAGCGGCTGAACTTCCAGACGAGGATCTCCTCGAACGGAGCGTCTGCGCCGCTCGCGTCGTCGAGCATCTGCCGGAACTGCGGGCGGTCGGCGACCCGGCCGCTCTCGGCCTCGTCGACGTACTCGCGCACCACGGCGTAGTTGTTGCGCTCGGCGTAGTCGCGCAGCGCGCGGAGCTGGGCGGAGACGGAGAGGTCGACGTCCTGGCGGTCGCTGGAGACGCGCGCGTAAAGGGCGGCGGGAATCGGTTCGGTTCGGTCTGGCATCCGGTTGGTGCTCCTCGCTCCGCATCCAATCTACCGGGGCAGTCCGGCTTGTCGTGGATGCCCTGTAAACGTTTGTCGCACTCGAGCTACATCGCAGCTACATCGCAGCTACATCGGACCAAGCGATTCCGGGAATTCGCCCCGATCGACTGCAAGTGCGACTGTCACGCCGCACCGGGGAGAGTACGATGCGTACGTATGTTTCCCTGCCAGCATACCCCAGCCGCCGAGGGCCTGGCCATCGCCGGCACCGCCCGCCGGGACGGGAGATGAGGCGGGACGGAGCGAGCGTCGGGCACGTATCACGCGTGAAGTCCGATTTAAGGGATGGCGCCGGGATCGGCGATGGCCGACGCTCGTATGGGTGAAGCGGTCGAGTGTCGTAACGGTTTCACGCGTGCAACCCCCTACAGGGGATGGTGTCGAGATCGGCGATGGCCGACGCTCGTATGCATGGAGTGGCCGTTCCCTGAGCGGCCGGCGGTTCGAGGGCGCGAGAGGCGCGCCGGCAGGAGACGAGCGTGGATACGCAGCGACGGATGGACGAGGAGCGGGAGCGGATGCGCCTCGACGGCCTGCGCGTGCTGGCCCGCATCATCGCGCGCCACGCGCTCGCCCATCCTGACCTCTATCTGGACCAGCGTGACGGCGATCCGGCCGCAGCGCCGACGACGGGCTGCGGCGCGTGCGCCACGATGCCAGCCGGGAAGGACGATGCGGCGTGAGGCGCAGCTCCTACCCTCCGTCGCACCTGTTCGTCGACGCGGCGCCCGTGGTGAACGATCTTCCGACGCGCCTCGCTCGTCTCAAGCACGCGATCGGCCTCTCCTGGGACGGGCTGGCGGCGTGCCTGGGCGTCGATCCGCGCCAGCTGCAGCGCTGGCGCAAGGGCACGCTGCCGAGCGGCGTCGCGATGGCTTCGCTCTTCCTGCTCGCCGACCGCATCCCGGGCGGCGCGGCGATCCTGCGCGACGACGACAGCGCGGCGCAGGACGAACGTGGGGAGCGCTGACGTGTCGACCCGAATGCGGATGCATCGGCCCCTTGTCTCCGACCTCCCGGACGACTTCGGGGAGCGGATCGAAGAGTTCCGTGTGGCGTCCGGGCTGGGCGTGCGGCCACTCGCGCGGTTGCTCGGCGTCCAGCCCTACCGGCTCCGCGAGTGGCGGCGGGGCGTCGCGCCTTCGTCGGGGCACCTGCACGCGCTGGTCACGATCGCCGAAGCGATGGGATTGAAGGGCGTCTTGGTACGGCCTGACCAAGACTTGCCAACTGGATTCGACGTGCACGCGCCCCCATCGTGAGCCGAACGCACCAGCGATCTCAGCATGTTCCGTTCGACCTCGTGGAAGCAGCGGCGGTACATTGGCCGCGATAGGGGGAATCGTGCCGACAAACAAAGAGGTGACCGACGCCAGCCTGCTGCTCGTCGAGGCTGTGGCGCAGTGGATCATGGTTCAGGTGAGGCCGGACAGCATCCGAGACCTCATGGCGAGCTTGCGTGCAGAGGTAGAAGAGGTTCCCACCGAGAGCGACGCCGCCGCATATGGGAAGCGAGCCTATGCTCTCTACCTAGTCGACGAGCTTGAGCGCCAACTGACCCGCTTCGAGGTGCTGTAGCTCAACGGGCTTATGGGCGGCTAGGGCTGGGAAGCGCGCAGTTCGGGCAGCAGATCCGTCACCCTCTCGGGCCGGATTCCGAACTGGACACTCCAATCGACAGCGGAGCGTACCGGCGATATCGCCCGCTCGAATAGTCGCCCCGCCCGTGGCCGTTGCTCCGGACGAGCGGTCGGCGGATCAATCGCTGGGGAACGCGCAACCGGGTTCCCAGCCGCCACCGAGTGAGAGCCAGACCGCCCCTAGTGGCCCCTCCTTCGCGAGCAGGCCCTTGTGGGTGACCCGGAGAGCCAACTCAACGTTGGCTCGCTCCGTCTCGCTGGTCGCCACGCGCAGGAAGTGATGCGCAGCGAGTTCGTCACTGAAGACGACCAGCACTGCTGGCCGGGCGCCGTGGTCGTCGGTGGGACGCGGCGAGACGTAGTAGCGCAGGTAGGGTGCGAGCTTCGCCGCCATCGTTGAGGGCCGCACAGCGCGGCGCTCCCACTCGACGAAGCACGGCCATACCCTCCCCTCGCGGCGCAGCACGGCGAAGGCGTCGGGCAGGACGGAGCGGACGCGACCGTCGCTCCGGAAGTAGCGCGACGCGCGGTGCGGCGGGTCGAGCTGGACGAGCTCCCAGCCGAGCGCGCGCGACTGCGCGGCGAGCGCCGCGATGAAGCCGTGTACCGAGGCGGTGTGCTCGATGTTGCGCAGCAGCTGGCGGCTGCGCCGCCCGGCGACGTCGCGCCAGCCGCCCGCGGCCCCGCTGTCGAGCGGCGCGGCGCTCCAGCGCTGCTTCGCGAGTCCGGCGGAGGTGCGGTCGCGCCGCGCGATGAGCGTCAAACCGCGCTCGGTGAGGACGAGACGGCCCTCGGCCGAGGGCGCGCGCGCCGCGAGTCCGTGGTCCCGGAGCGCGGAGATGATCTGCGCCGTCCGCGGGCGCGAGAGTCCGAGCAGGGCCTGCAGGTGCTCGGAGCTGAGCCACGGCCAGTCGGCGAGGATGTCGAGCGCGCGCTTCTCGGCGGGCCTCAGCAGCGCCGGTAGCAAAGAGTCGGGCACATCCAGCCCCCGGGAGTCGACAGCCGGCGCTGCGGGCGGGGTCAGGCGTGCGAGCGGGCGCTCCTCGGGCAGCACGCCGTGCGGGACCGCCCGATTGAGGACGGCTTCAAGCGAGATGGCGGCGTTGACCGTCGGCAGCCGCCAGATCGCGCCGTCGGGAGCAAGCGTCGCCTCCCGCTCGAGGGCCATGACGGCGGGCACGGGGAAGCCGGCGAGCAGCCCGCGCGCGTGGCGCAGCCGCACTTCGTCCGGGAGGAGCAGCAGCACCGCGCCGGGGAGCGACCCCACGCGCAGCCGCCAGAGCCGGTTGGCAAGGCCGGTGCGGTCGGCCGAGCGTCCGACCCGCACGACGCCGAGGCAGCGGCCGTCAGGAACCGTGATCGCGGCGTCCAGCGGCAGGCCGCGGTACCAGCGGAAGCCGATCGGCCGGGAGACGTCGGAGACCGCGCACGCGAGCCGGTAGATCGCGGCCACGGCGTCGAGGCGCGCCAGGAGGATGCGCTGCCACTGCGAGGAGACGGGGCGCTGCTGGAGCAGCTCCTCCTCATCCATCCCCTCCTCGCGGGCGAGGGCGCGCACCCCGGCCGCGGTGAGGTGGAAGCGGCGCGTGTGCGCGATCAACTCGGTGGCGTGCGGGATGGAGGCGGCGAGCCCGGCCTGCTCGAGGCGGCGGACCCCCTCGTAGACGACGCCCCGCGACCAGCCGGAGACGGCGAGCAGCTCCAGCCGGTCGAGGAACGGCAGCTCCGCGAGCCGGAGCAACAGCTCGGGGATGCTCGCGGCCCAACTCATCCGCTGCGCTCATCCCCGTGCGCGTCCGGCCGCACGTCGTCGGCGCTCTGGCCACGCCTGCTGCGCTGCCTGCGCCGCTTCGGCTGCTCGGGAGCCTCGGCTGGACCGTCAGCCGGCTGCGCGCCGTCCCGGTCCTTCCGCAGCTCGCCCAGGCGCGCGCGGTAGCGCTCCGCCTGTTCCCGCGCCCGGGCGTCGCGCTCGGCGAGGTCGGCGGCCGGCGTCACGTAGGCCGCGGCGTCCGCGCGGATCTGGTCAGCCGTGTCCGGGTTCCCGTCCTCGGGCTTGCGCACCGCGATCGAGAACGTCGACATGCGCTCGCCGCCCGTGGTCGCGCGCACGTAGGCGTGGTGCACCGGCAGCGAGACAATGTCCTCCTCGGTGACGCGCTCCTTGCCGAGCTCCCAGACGAGCTGCCTGGCGTCGGAGCCCGCCACCTGGAAGACGGCGAGGCAGCCGACGTTGGCGAGCAGCGTCTCCTGCATCGTCGGCGAGAGGTCGGAGAGCTTGGCGAGACTCTGCGTGGCGAGCACGAAGCTCGCCCCGAACTTGCCCAGCTCCGAGAGCATC
>VXOS01000149.1:6689-9766 GCA_009839925.1 Chloroflexota bacterium | reverse complement strand
CCGCGCGACAGCGCGGCAGGGGGAACCGTGGTTCGGGCGCTAGCCGGACTCGGCTTCGCCGCGCAGGCCCATCACCTGCACGGTGATGCTGCGCAGTTGCTCGCCCTCGAAGCGGCCCGGCGGGAAGTCGAGCTCGACGAGGAAGATGCTCTGCCAGACGCCGAGCCGCACCTCGCCGTTCTGCACCGGCAGCGTCTCGCTCGCGCCGATCAGCAGGTGCTGGCAGTGCGAGTGGCCGTTCTCCGGCTCGCCCTCGGGTACGTCGGTGCGGATCGTGAAGTCGTTGTGCTCGTAGTAGTCGGAGGCGGGGACGATGCGCTCGAGCACGCGCGCCATGTCGCGCAGCAGCAGCGGCTCGTGCTCCTGCACGGTCACGGCCGCCGTCGTGTGCGCCGAGGCGATCAGCACCTGCCCGAAGGCGACGCCGGAGCGCTCGATGACGGCTCGCACGTCGGCGGTCACGTCGATGAACTCGCTGGAGTGCTGCGTCGCGTACTCGAAGCGCTCGCTGACGATGACGAACTCGCTCGCCGGTGCGCTCGTCTCCGAGAGCAGTTCACGCCTGAGCGCGCGGGAGGGGTGGGAGGATTGCGCCATTGCCGCCTCGATCCGTCCGTGCGCCCGCTCAGGCCGTCTCGGCTGCGAGGTGACGCCGCAGCGAGCGCACGGTTTCGGTGATTGTCGCAACATCGGGGGCTTCGGGCCGGAAGCGCACGTACGCCTCGAGGTCGGGGAGCGCGGCGGCGTAGTTGCCGGCGCGCTCCTGCAGACGGCCGCGGTCGCGCAGCTCGTCGAGATCCCAGGGGGCGAGCGTGAGCAACAGCTCGATCGCGCGCTCCGCCTGCGCCTCGTCGCCGCGCTGGAGCGCCCGGCCCTTGAGGTTGTGCAGCAGCCGTTGCAGCACCTGTCGAGGCGTGAGCGGGTCCAGGAAGTGGTCGCGGAACGGCGTGCGCGCGCCGTAGATGGAGCGCACGATCTGCTGCAGCTGCTCCACCGAGCGCCGGGCGCCGCCGCGGAAGACGTCGCTGAACAGCGGCTCGCCGTCCTCGACGTCGAGGCGGGTGACCACGTGGCCCGGCAGCCCGACCGCGTGCAGCTTCAGCCCGGCGCGCTGGGAGATGTCGACGGCGAGGATGGCGAGCGAGACGGGGATGCCGGTGCGCCGTTCGATCACCTCGTGCAGCAGCAGGTTGCGAGGATCGGCGTAGTGATCCTCGTTGCCGCGGAAGCCGAGCTCGTTGAAGAGCAACTCGTTGGCGGCGTCCAGGCGCTCCTCGGGCCCGCCGGCCGGGAGCACGCGCGCCGCCAGCTCGCGTCCCCACTCGTCGAGCTGGGCCTCGTAGCGGTCGACGTCGAGGCCGGGCGCCTCGGACTGGGCGATCAGTAGCGCGGCTCGCGCCAGCGGGATCTCCTCGGGGCGGCCGGCGATGGTGAGGCGGAAGCGCTCGAGCAGGTCGGAGAAGTGGTCGCTCAGCGGGGAGGTCATGCGATCGCGACTCCCTCGACGCGCCAGAGCTTGACGAAGAGCAGGCCGACGAGCGCGGCGACGCCGACCATCGGCGTCTGCGGCGCTTCGAGCAGGTAGGCGATCGGGATCACGGAGAGCAGGCCGGTAAGGCCGCCGAGCCGCCGCGAGCCGGCGAGCCGCCAGACGATGAACGCGACGGCGCTGGCGATCAGACCGGGAGCGGGCAGCAGCACGAGAATCGCCCCGACCGTCGGCCCGGTGCCGTTGCCTCCATCCAGCCGCAGGAAGACCGGCCAGAGGTGGCCGACGACGGCGACGAGGCCGGCGAGCACGGCTTCGACCTCGCCGAGGCCGACGGAGTAGGCGAGGGCGACCGCTGCGGCGCCCTTGCCGATGTCGAGCGCGCCGACGAGCACCGCGGTCTTGAAACCGACGTGGTCGCGCACGTTCATCGTGCCGGGGTTGCCGCTGCCGATGCGGCGGATGTCCTCGCCGGTCAGGCGGCGAACGACGAGGTATGCGCTCGGCACGGAGCCGAGGAGGTAGGCGGCGCCCAGAATGAGCGCGAGTTCCATAGTTGCCCTCCGGGCCGGTCCCCCACGCTGAGGATACCGAGGGGGTGCGTGAGGGAACAAGCGCCCCGCCTCGAGCGACCTGTTACGGACCGCCTCCGGGCGGCGCTGCGGGGTCGATCGGGCGGCGTCCGGCGACGCCGCTGTCGCGCGGGTGCCACCAGCCAATGTCCGGCTCGCCGGCCTGCCAGCACCAGTAGGCTGGCCGGCCCTCGATCGTCGTCGGGAAGTCGAGCAGGCCCTGTTCGAGGCCCTTCACTTCGGCGCCCGTGTCGGTGATCGCGGCGAGCAGCCGTTGCGCGCGCTCGGCCAGCACGGTCATGCGCCCCGCGGTCTCGCGCTCGTGCGCGCCATGCGCGCGGCCGTTGCCGCGGCTTCGCTCGCGGATCTGCGCGAGTTCGCCGGAGAGCATGTTGATCTGCCGCTGCACCTCGCGCAGTTCCTCGAACGCCGCCCGCGCGGCGGCCAGCGCCTCGCGCGCCTCCTCCAGCGTGAACTCGCGGTCGGCCATGCGTCGTCCCCGAGTCGATCCGGCGGTCCCGAGGGGGCGGCTCACTCCTCGAAGGGGGTGAAGCCCTCATCCGGCGGGGGATCGGGCGGCCGGGGCGCACTCCCGCGCGCCGCCTCGGCGTCCGCCGGGTAGTCCTCGATCACCGTCGCCAGCTCCGGTTCTTGCGGGGTCGCGAAACCGGCGCGCTCGAGGGCCTCGCTGAGGCTGCCGCCCAGCGCCGTGACCAGGAAGTTGACGGCGAAGGCCGCCACCCAGGGCGGGATGCCGAGGAAAGACCAGGGGCGGTGTCGCACGCGCGTCGCCGCGACCAGGCCGGGCACGAGCTCCTGCGCTGTCGGCTGTGCGAGCGCGACCTCGAGGACGGCCTCGGGGCCTTCGTCCAGCAGGTCCGGCTCGCCTTCCTCGGCGCGGCGTCGCTGCTCGGCGAAGGCGCAGTCTCATTTACACAACTGCGAGCCCACGAGGCGAAGAGGCAGCGGCGGGAGGGGGGTCTTGGATGTAAAAAAAAAAGGGGGGGGGGGGGGGG
>VXOS01000149.1:2665-6679 GCA_009839925.1 Chloroflexota bacterium | reverse complement strand
TTCTAAGAGCCCGCCCCCGCGCCGGGGGTGGGGGGGCGGGCCCCCCCGCCCCCGGCCGCGGCGCCGAGCAGCGCGAAGATCAGGGTCAGCAGTACCGACCGCAGCCATCCGAGCATCGCCGGTCTCCCGTCGCCGCCGAGCCGCACGGCGCTCCTCGCAGCCCTTGTCGGCGGGCTGCGCTAAGGTCTCAGAACCGTACGCGCGCGCGGCGGACGCGGTCAACGATCGCGCGACTCTGGTGCGCGGCGTGACGCCCGGAGAAAGGCGCCGATGTCGGCCGGTCCTCGACGTTCGCGGCCGGCTGACGTCCGCCCGGCCCGGTCCGGCGGCCTGCGGCTGCTGCGTTCCGGGCGCTGGTTCTACGGCTGGACGATCGTCGGCGTCGCCTTCCTCGCGACGTTCTCGCACGTCGGGTACCTCAACTCCGTGCTCGGGATCTTCCAGCCGGCGCTGCACGAGGAGTTCGGCTGGAGCCGCGCGGAGGTCGCCGGGGCGCTCACGATTGGCAGTCTCGCCGGAGGCGTGCTGTCCCCGTTCTTCGGCGTGGTCATCGATCGCTACGGCGCGCGCTGGATGATCGCCGGTCCGGCGGTGGCGTTGGCGGTGGGCTGCCTGCTGCTCGCCGAGCTGAGCGAGCTGTGGCAGTTCTACGTGCTCTTCGCGGCCGGCCGCGCGCTGGCGATCTCGGCGATGATGGCCGCGGCGGTCGTCGCGGTCTCCAACTGGTTCATCCGCCGGCGACCACTCGCCATTGCGATCGGCACGCTCGGCATGCGCGTCGGGAACGCGGTGATCCCGCTGATCGTCGCGATCGTGATCGCGGCGCGCGGCTGGCCGGACGGCTTCCGCGCGCTTGCCGTATTCTTCCTGGTCTTCGGGATCGTCCCGGCGCTGCTGCTGATGCGCCGCCGGCCCGAGGACATGGGCCTGCGTCCCGACGGCGATCCCCCGGCCACACCTGACGAGCGCCGGGCGGCGGCGCTGCTCGATCCCGCCTGGACGCTGGGCGCCGCGGTCCGCACGCGCGCGTACTGGCTGGTCGGCGCCGCCTTCGCCCTCGCGATCTTCGGGAACGGCGCGATCAACTTCCACCAGATCCCGCACCTCGTCGATCGAGGGCTCTCGACGACCCAGGCGGCGCTGATCCTGACCGTGATGTCGATAACCGGCGCCGGCGGAGGTCTGCTCGGCGGCGTGATTGCCTCGCGAATGCGCTCGCGCTGGACGATGGCCGGTGCGCTGGTGTTCCAGAGCAGCGGCGTGTTGCTGCTGCTCGCCGTCCACGGCTTTGGGATGGCGATCCTCTACGCCCTCTGGTACGGGTTCTTCTTCGGCGTGATGGTGACGCAGCTGCAGGTGGTCTACGCCGAGTACTTCGGCCGGCTGCAACTCGGCCTGATCCGCGGCTCGTTCCAGCCGGTGGCGCTTGGCTTCAACGCGGCGGGGCCGCTGGTCCTCGGGATCTGGTTCGACCGCGCCGGCGGCTACGAGGGTCCGTTCACGCTCATCATCGCGTTCTTCCTCGCGGCCGCCGTCGCGCTGACCGCCGCGCGCTACCCCACGCCGCCGGAGGCCGCCACGAGGTCGGCGGCGGGACCGCCGTAGCGAGGCTGCCCTATGAGCAGAGCTCGCTGATCCTGTGCTCGGGGTTGTGTGGCCCGTAGTTCCAGATCGCGTCGAAGCGTGACTCCTGGGCGCGCAGGAACTGCTCGATCGCCGAGCAGATCAGACCCGGCGCGGTGTCCGTCCGCAGGCCCTCGCGATAGATGGCCGCCACCTGCCCGTGCAGTGTTCGCCCAAGGTCGTCCACCGCCTGGTCCAGCAGCGCGACCATGCCCGCGTCGTCCCGCAGGCGCTGCGCCGCGAGGGCTGCACGGAACAGCGCATAGGCAGAGAGCTCCGCGCGGCCCGATGCGCGTCCCTGCTCCACGCGCCAGTCGACGAGCGAGGTGTCCGCGGCTGCGGAGGCGTAGAGCGCCCGCGCTCGGGCGTAGTCACCGCTCCGGAACGCCCCGTCGGCGTCCACGATCGCGTGAAACAGGTAGCGGGGCGCGTCGGTGGTTGCTTCGCTGATGAACCCCGCCTCGGTCCAGGTCAGCGCGAGGTTCGAGGCACGCACCGGCCCCGCCGAGGAGTCGGACACGGTCTCGTCCTCGATGAGCAGCCGCGTTGCCCGGGCTCCGCCCGTGGTCCCTCCCGCCTCCTCCGGGGTCTCGACGCGCACTCCGGCAGTGGCGCTGACCGGAACGCCCGCGGGCATCAGGTCTTCCAGGTTGCCGCGGTGGTTGCTGATGATCAGCAACCGCCTGTCGCAGGCATCGTCCTCGCAGCGCAGGGTCGAGATCACCAGGTCCGGGAAGCGATCGCCGGTGAGGTCGGCGATCGCTTCGATGGTTACCCCCTCGAGGGTCGCGTTGACGAGCACGCGCGCGGAGGAGAACAGCCGGAAGTCCTCCTCGCTGCTCTCGTAGAACCAGATATCCCCGCCGCCGTCGGCGAGCGTGAGGGCGAAGACGAACTCGCTGGCCCCGTCTCCGTCGAAGTCCGCGAAGAGGCAGCGCTCGCCGCTGGTGGGGGCGAGTCCCCAGGCGGAGACCAGGTCCGGCAGACAGCCGGGCAGGTTCGCCTCGCCCGTCAAGAGGTAGTCACGGAGCAGCAGCGCGCTCGCGAGCGGTTCCTCGGGCCTCGGCGGCGGCTCGCTGGGCTCGTCTCGCGTGGCGGTCTGGGTCGGTGTCGGCGTCGCGGTGCCCTCGATGGCGGTCGGGGTGGGCGTTGCGGTGACGATGATCGATGGCCCGGTGTCGCTTCGCGTCGGCGTCTCGTCGGGGGCGGGCGTCGGCGTGAGCGCGATGACCCGCACCTCGCCGCCGTCGCCGCACGCAGCGGCGAGCAGTGCGAGCGTCGCGAGGATGGTTGCCACGGCGGCCGCGCGCCTGCCGGATTGGTGGTCCTGGCGGCGTGGCTTCGACCTGTTGATGAATTCAAGAATCAAATTGAACACCCGTGTTGACTTTTTAGCCGATTCCTGTTTGAATGCCCGCTACGACCCCGTTTCGGCAGCGCCTCGCGCACTGCCAGCCACGGGCGTGAGGGTGGGGAGTTCCCAATGGGCGAGATCGACACCAAGGAGCACGGACGCAAGCTCGCTGCCGAGTTCATCGGCGCCTTCGCCCTCATCTTCATCGGCGCCGGCGCCATCATCCAGACCGGCGGACAGAACCTGATCGTCATCGCCGTCGCGCACGGCCTTGCCATCGCGCTGCTCGTCTCCTCGCTTGGCCACATCTCGGGCGGCCTCTTCAATCCTGCGCTCACGATCGGCCTGTGGGCCACCCGCCGCCTTGATACGGTCACGACCGTCGCCTACATCATCGCGCAGTTGCTCGGCGCCGTCGTGGCCGCGCTCGCGCTGGTGCTGCTCTTCCCCGAGGCGCTGCGCGAGGCCGTGGCCCTCGGCACGCCGCTGCTTGGACGCGGCATCGACTTCGCCCAGGGCGTGATCCTCGAGGCGATCGCGACCTTCTTCCTGATGCTGGCGGTGTTCGGCACCGCGCTCGACCCGCGCGGGCCCAAGCTGGGCGGCTTCGGTATCGGGCTCATTCTCACCATGGACATCCTCGCGATCGGCACGCTGACCGGCGCCGCGATGAACCCCGCGCGCACCTTCGGCCCCGCCCTCGTGGGCGGCGAGTGGGCCGACCACCTCGTCTACTGGATCGGACCGATCATCGGCGCGGTGGTCGCCGCGCTGGTCTACCACTACCTCTTCGCCGAGGAGGAGATGGAGATGAGCGATGCCTAGGCCTCGCAAGTCCCGGGGAGGAGTGCGCGCCACTCCTCTACAGGACGAGCGCCAGGTGGGAAGGGTTCCCGCCTGACGCAGCACCTTCCTTAGCAGCCAACATCTGCCGCGAAACCAATCACCCCCGCCGCACGGCAGATGCTGGTGTGAGGGCGGGCCCCCCGGCCCCCCCCCGGCGGGGAGGGCGCCCCCCCCCCCCCGGGCCGCACCCC
>VXOS01000149.1:0-2655 GCA_009839925.1 Chloroflexota bacterium | reverse complement strand
TTTGTGTATCGCCCTGACGCACCACCTTACTTCGCTGAACAATGTTACCGCGAAACCTACCACCCCCGCGGCCGGTCTTCGGCGGCTGCGGGGGGGGGCCCCCGGGCCCGCCCTCTGCCTGTCCGGCGATCGAACCATCGAGTGCCTCAGCGCCCCGTGCTGCCGTGGCCGCCCGCGCCACGCTCGGTCGCGTCGAGGTCCTCGACGACCTCGAACACCGTCGGCGCGAGCCTGGCTACGACCAGCTGCGCGATGCGCTCGCCGTCCTCGATGACGTAGCGGCCGCCGTCGCCGGCTCCGGGCAGGCAGTACATCGTCACGAACAGCTCGCCGCGGTAGTCCGCGTCGAGCGTGCCGAGCACCGCCAGCACGCCACGTGAGGCGAGGCCGGAGCGCGGCCGGAGCTGCACATCGAGCCCCGCGGGCGCGGCAACGGCGATGCCCGTCGGCACGAGCACGGGCGAGACGCCGAGCTCGATCGACCCGCCCTCGAGGCAGGCGTGCAGGTCGAATCCGCTCGCGAGGGCGCTCTGGCGTTGCGGGAGGCGCGCGCCTTCGCGCAGCAACCGCACCCGCAGGACCGTGGAGTCGGGAGTCGTGCTCATTGCGCCGGGCCGAGGCAGGCGTTAGCCGGCGGTCGCGGCCTTTCGCTCCTGCGCCCGCGCGATGCCCCGGCCCTTCTTGGGCGTCAGCACCTCGAGCGGGTAGACGTCCTTCTTGAGCATCTCGCGCGGCGGGTCGATGTAGATCGAGCCCCAGCCGCAGGCCTGCTCGCAGAGGCGGCAGCCGACGCACTTCTTGTCGTCGACGACGGCCACGCCGTAGAAGTCGTGGCTGTTCGGCGCGTCCGTCAGCGCGAGCGCGTCGAACGGGCAGATGTGGATGCACAGCTCGCAGCCCGAGCCGATGCAGTTGTCGTCGATCACCTTCGCCAGCGGCAGCTCGCGGCGAGGGAAGGTGCGGCACTGATCGCCCAGCTCATCGAGGATCGACTCGGGCGGGCAGACCGCGCCACAGGCGCCGCAGTCAATGCAGAGGTCGGGGTCGATCACGTGCAGCTCGTCGCGCACGCCGGTGATCGCGTTGACCGGGCACTTCTTCACGCAGGCCGTGCAGCCGATGCACGTCTCGATGATGGAATACGCCAACGCTGCCTCCCGTCGGGGCGCCGCTCGCCGGACCTGCCGCGAATCTACCACGCCCGGACGCACAGGGCGACGCCTCGCCGGGCATTCGATCGCCCAACGCGCCTTTCGAGCCGCTTGAGGGCCGCCTCGGGAGCCGCGCTGGAGCGGACCGGCGCCGCTGGTACGATGATTCCATGATGCGCCGCCTCCGGATCCATCCTCGCCGCCTGCTGACCGCACCACGGCTGCGCGTCACCTCGGAGGACGAGCGGCGCAGCAGGCTGGCGATCGCCGGCCTCGTCTGCGGCGTCTGCGCCAACCGCACCGAGCGCGCGTTACGCAGCATCCCCGGCGTCCGTAACGCCAGCGTCGACCTTGCGAGCGGGTCCGCGACGATCGAGCACGGCGGGACTCCGCCGGAGCCCTCGCGACTCGCGGCCGCGCTCGACACGGTCGTCATCGCGCGGCCGTGGCGGCTGCGGATCGAGGCGTGGGCGGACCGGCTCGGCGGTTGGGGTCGCCGGGTCGCGCGGAGGCGCGCCTGATGCCGCCGGCCGAGGCGACACCGGCCCGGATCGCGATCGGCGCGCACTGCTCGGCTGCCGGCGGCCTCTGGCGCACGATCGAGCGGGCCGTCGCGATCGAGGCGGAGGCGGTGCAGTTCTTCGGCGCATCGCCGCGCGCCTGGCGTCCCACCAACCACAAGCCCGAGGCCTACGAGCGCTTCCGCGAGTTGCGCGCGGAGGCCGGCATCGGACAGGCGTGGCTGCATGGCAGCTACCTGGTGAGCCTCGCCCCGCGTAACGAGGAGCACTACGAGAAATCGATCGCTTCGGTGGTCAACGCGCTGACCGTCGCCGCGCGCGCCGGGGCGGAGGGCGTGGTGCTGCACAGCGGCTCGCACCTCGGACGCGGCTTCGAGGCGGTCCTGCCGGAGGTCGTCTCGGCGATCGGGCGCATCCTCGACGAGGCGCCGGACGGCCCGTTCCTCGCCCTGGAGAACGCTGCCGGTCAACAGGGCCCGATCGGCGGCACCTTCGGGGAGCTGGGCGCGATCCTCGACGCTGCGGACTCGCCGCGGCTGCGCGTCTGCCTCGACACCTGCCACACCTTCGCCGCGGGCTACGACATCACGACGCCCGAGGGGATGGAGGAGACCCTCGAGGAGTTCCGGCGCGAAATCGGCATCGAGATGCTCGCCGTGATCCACGCGAACGACTCGAAGCGGGAACTGGGCAGCGGGCGCGACCGCCACGAGAACATCGGCGAGGGCTACATCGGCTTCGAGGGCTTCCGCACGATCCTCGGCGAGCCCGCGTTCGCCGGGCGAGCGCTGCTGCTCGAGGTGCCGGGTTTCGAGGGGGACGGCCCGGATCTCGAGAACGTGCAGCGGCTCAAGCGCCTCCGCGACGAGGTCGCGGCCTCGTGAGACCCTCGCACAACCCACTCCTCGGGGCAGCGAGCGCATCCCTTCCGGTCCCCTCTCCCCGAGGGAGAGGGTCAGGGTGAGGGGTGTGTCTTATAAACA
>VXOS01000050.1 GCA_009839925.1 Chloroflexota bacterium | reverse complement strand
GTGGTGGAGGGGGTGGTTGCTCTGTTTTTACCCCCCCCCCCCCGGCCGCACCATCTCGGCCGTCACGGTGTTCGGCCAGCCCGCCGCCACGACGAGGATCTCGGCCTCGCGGGTGACGGCGGCGAGGTCGCTCGTGCCGGTGTGCGCCAGCGTGACCGTCGCGTTCGCGCCCTCCGCCTTCTGCCCCAGCAGCAGCGCCAGCGGCTTGCCGACCAGCGTCGAGCGGCCGACGACGACGACGCGCTTGCCCGCCGGGTCCACGCCGGTGCGGAGCAGCAGCTGCTGGACGCCGGCCGGTGTCGCGGGCACGAGGTGCGGCTCGCCCTGCACGAGTCGCCCGAGGTTCACCGGGTGCAGCCCGTCCACGTCCTTCGCGGGGTCGACCGCCTCGGTGATGACTCGCTCGTCGAGCTGCGGCGGGAGCGGAAGCTGCACGAGGATGCCCGAGACGGCCGGGTCGGCGTTGAGCCCGCGCACGATCTCCAGCAGCTCGTCCTGCGAGATGTCGGCGGGCGGGGTGAGCGTCTGCGCCTCGAGGCCGACCTCCTCGCAGGCGCGCGCCTTGTTGCGGACGTAGGTGGCCGAGGCGGGGTCGTCGCCGACGAGGACGGCGGTCAGTTGCGGCGTCGTTCCGCCGGCCGCGACGTGCGCGCGCACGCGATCGGCGACCTCGCCGCGGATCGCCGCGGCGATCGCGGCGCCGTCGATTCTGTCGGCGGTCACGGGTTTACCCTCACGGGCGGAGAGTATAGCGGCCCCCGCGTGCTAGAATCGCGCGCCGTGAGTACGCACGCCGTCGGCGTCGACATGATCGAGATCACTCGCGTCGCGCGCGTCTTGCAGCGCCATCCTCGCCGCTTCCTCGATCGCGTCTATACGCCCGAGGAAGTTGCGTTCTGCCGGGGCCGTGTGCCGGAGCTGGCAGCCCGCTTCGCGGCGAAGGAGGCGGTGATGAAGGCGCTCGGCACGGGAGCGCGTTCTGTCGCCTGGCGCGACATCGAGGTGCTCCCGGACCGGCGCGGCAAGCCGCTCGTCTACCTCTACGGGGGCGCCGAGGCGCGCGCCGAGGCGATCGGGCTGCATGCGATCGATATCTCGCTGAGCCACCTCGCCGACTTCGCGGTCGCCGTCGTGGTCTCCGCGCAGGAGCGCCGCGAGCAGGAGCACGATGTCGCGCGGGCGAGGCTGGTCGAGCGGCTGCGCGCCTCCGGGCGGCTACAGTGAGCGTCACGCGCCGAAGAGGGCGCAACGAGGGGACACACCCATGAAGCTGGTCACGGTCGAGCAAATGCGCGCCCTGGAGGCGGCCGCCGTGGGGGCGGGCACGAGCGAGGCGGAGCTGATGGAGGCCGCCGGCGTCGCCGTCGCCCAGGAGACGTGGATCAACATGGGCGCCGTCGAGGGCCGCACGGCCATCGTCCTCGTCGGGCCCGGCTCGAACGGCGGCGACGGACTGGTCTCGGCCGTCAGCCTCAAGGAGTGGGGCGCCGAGTCCGCCGTCTACCTCGTGGGCGACCGCCCGGCCGACGACCCGCTGCTGCAGCGCGTCGTCGATGCGGAGATCGAGGTGCTCTCGGCGGCGGACGACCCCGGCTGCGAGCAGCTCGTGCAGGCCATGCGCGGCGCGCAGGGCATCGTCGACGCGCTGCTCGGCACGGGGTTGAACCGCCCCATCGACGGACCGATCAAGGACGTACTCGACCGCCTCGCCGACGCGCGCGCCGACCGCACGTTGCGTCCGCACCTCGTGGCGGTCGATGTGCCCTCGGGCGTGAATCCGAACACGGGCACGGCGGATCCGGCGGTGGTGCGCGCGGACACGACGGTCGCGCTCGGCTTCGCGAAGGTGGGGCTGTTCGCGATGCCCGCCCGCGCGATCGCGGGCACGATCGCGGAGGTCGAGATCGGATTGCCCGAGGGCGCGGGCGATGACCTGCCCTACGAGGAGATCCGGATGCGCGATCTCCAGGGCTTGATGCCGTTCCGCTCCGACGACGCACACAAGGGCACCTTCGGCACGGCTGTCATCGCCGCCGGCTCGAAGTTCTACCCCGGGGCGGCCCGGCTCGCCTCGGAGTCGGCGCTGCGCGCGGGAGCCGGCCTGATCGTGCTCGCCGCGCCTGAGTCGATCCAGCCGCTGTTCGCCGGGATGTCGCCGGAGGTTACGCACCACCCGCTGCCGGCGGGCGAGGGCGCGAACGGCGCCGCGGACGGCGACTCGGCTGCCGAGCTGCTGGCCGCCCTCGATGGCCGCGAGGCGCTGCTGATCGGCCCCGGCCTGACGAACTCGCCGGGTACTGCCGACTTCGTGCGCGGCGTGCTCGGCGGCATCGACGCCGTCGAGGGACTGCAAGCGGTGGTGATCGACGCGGACGCGCTGAACGCGCTCTCGGAGATCCCGGACTGGCACGAGGGCCTGTCCGTGCCTCGCGTGCTCACGCCGCACCCGGGCGAGATGGCCCGGCTGCTCGGCACGAGCGTCGACGAGGTGCAGGCGGACCGGCTCACTGCCGCCACGGAGTACGCGCAGCGCACGGGCAGCGTGGTGGTGCTGAAGGGCGCGGGCACGATCGTCGCGCACCCGGACGGGCGTGCGCGGCTCTCCGAGTTCGCCAGCGCCGTCCTTGCGACGGCCGGGACGGGCGACGTGCTGGCGGGCTTCATCGTCTCGCTGATCGCGCAGGGGATGGACCCCTACGACGCGGCCGCGACGGGCGTCTACCTGCACACGGAGTGCGGGCGCCAGCTGGAGTCGGCGGTGGGGGCCTCGACGGCGATCGCGCAGGATCTGCTGCGCGCGCTGCCCGATACGCGCAAGGCGCTCGACGGCTAGTTGCACAATCCGCACGAGGCCGTCCGCGATGCGCTTGACGGGCAGAGGCGGGTAACCTCTACCATGTCGAGGCTACGCGTGGGCGCGGTGGCGGGATCGAACCGCGAGGGGGGCGTCCAGCGGTGAAGACCGACCCGACTCCACTGCCGTCGCGCGGGCAATCCGGACCGCTCGCGGGCGGCCGCGTGTGAGGATCGAGCGAACGCCATGACCAGCAGCGCCACGGGCCACGATCCGGTCGCGATCGTCTTCCCCGGCCAGGGCTCCCAGTCGCCCGGCATGGGCCGCCTCGTGCACGAGCACTCGGCTGAGGCACGCCTCGCCTTCGAGGAGGCGAGCGACGTGACGGGCATCGATGTCGCGCGAGTCTGCTTCGAGGGCGACGCCGACGCGCTGGCGGAGACGCGCTTCACGCAGCCCGCGGTGCTGACCACCTCGACGGCGATCTTCCGCAGCATGCGCGAGAAGCTTGCCGAGGTGCGTCGCTCGATCCAGCCGCGCCTCTTCGGCGGCCACTCGCTCGGCCTGTTCGGCGCCGCCGTCGCGAGCGAGGCGCTGACCTTCCGCGACGCGCTGCTGGTGGTGCTGGAACGCTCGCGCCTGATGAGCAGCTTCAACGAGGGCCGCCCCGTCGGCATGGCCTCGATCATCGGCCTCGACGGCGAGCTGGTGCAGGAGATCTGCGAGGGCGCGACGCTCTCCACCGCGGACCGCGTCGACATCGCCAACCACAACCTCATGACGCAGACCGTGATCAGCGGCGACGTCACCGCCCTCGAGCGCGCGATGGAGCGAGCCCGCGAGCTGCAGGGCCGGGTGATCCGCCTCAAGGTGAAGGTCTCCAGCCACACGCCGCTGCACAACGAGCAGGCCGAGGAGTTCGCCGCGATCATCAAGGGCGTGCCAATCAGCGACCCCGTGCGTCCGATTGTCTCCAACCGCACCTCGCGCCCGCTGCGCACCGCGGCGGAACTGCGCGAGGAGTTCTCCGAGCAGCTGCGCGCGCCGGTCTTCTGGGAAGGCAACGTGCGCGAGATGACCAGTCAGGGCGTCCAGACCTTCATAGAGGTCGGGCCCGGGCACGTGCTCTCGCGCATGGTCCGCCGCATCTCGAACCGCGTCGTCGCCGTCTCGCTCGACGACGCCGAGGTGGAGCCGATCCCGATCTCCGTGCTGCCACCGGACGCGCTCGAGGCGCCTCAGACCTGATGACGCCGATCGCTCAGGCGCCGCGCCGGGTTGCGGTCACGGGCCTCGGACTGCTCACGCCCCTCGGACTTGACACTGAATCGACCTGGGACGGCCTGATCGAAGGCCGCTCGGGTATCGCTCCGATCACCGCCTTCGACGCCTCGGCCTTCGAGTGCCCGATTGCAGGCGAGCTGCGGGGCTTCGACCCCGCACAGCACGCCGACCCCAAGCTCGCGAGGCGCATCGATCGCTCCTCGGTGCTGGCGATAGCGGCCTCGAAGCAGGCGGTGCAGGATGCGCAGCTCGATCTGGAGCGGCAGCCACCGGGCAGCGTCGGCATCGTGCTGGGGACGGGCATCGGCGGGGCGCACCTGATCGTCGAGAACCAGCAGGTGCTGGACGACCGCGGGCCGCGCCGGGTCAGCCCCTTCCTGCCCCCCAACCTGCTGCCGGACCCGGCCCCCGGCCTCGTCGCGATCGCGCGCGGCGCGGGCGGCCCGAACCTGGCCGGCACCGCCGCCGGCGCGACGGGCGGGGCCGCCGTCGGCGAGGCGGCGGAGATGATCCGCCGTGGCGCCGCCGACGTGATCATCGCCGGTGGCTTCGAGGCGCCCCTGAAGCCGATCTACTACGCCGGCTTCCAGGCGATGCGCGCCCTCGCCGTCCACGATGACCCGACACAGGCCTCGCGCCCCTTCGACGGCGAGCGCAACGGCTTCGTGATCTCCGAGGGCGCCAGCGTGCTGATCCTCGAGGAGCTCGATCACGCGCTCGCTCGCGGCGCGCGCATCTACGCCGAGTGGGAGGGCGCGGCCACGGCCAGCGACGCCTTCGACATGGCGGCCGCCGCCGATGACGGCCGCGGCATCGTGCGCGCGATGCGCTGGGTGCTCGACGGGTCCGGGGTGGCGACGGACGAGGTCGACTACCTCAACGCGCACGGGACGGGCACGCCGCTCAACGACCGCGTCGAGACGCTGGCGATCCGCACCGTGTTCGGCGAGGACGCCGACCGGATCGCCGTGTCCTCGACGAAGTCGATGCTGGGGCACATGATGGGCGCGGCGGGCGCGCTGGAGGCGGCGGTGGCGGTGCTCGCCTGCGATCGGCAGATCGCACCGCCTACAATCAACTATCGTACGCGCGACCCGGAGTGCGACCTCGACTACGTGCCGAACGAGGCGAGGCCAATGGAGGTACGACGCGCGATGAGCACCTCGGTCGGCCTCGGCGGACACAATTCGGTCCTGCTCTTCGGACGCTGGGAGGGTGCGTGATGGCTGAGGGAGCGGGCCAGACGGCGCAGCGCCGCGTCGTGGTGACCGGCGTCGGCCTCGTCACCGCGGTCGGCGTCGGCCGCGAGGAGACGTGGGACGCCCTGCTCGCGGGCGAGAACGGCATCGGGCCGGTCACGCTCTGCGAAGCCTCGGACCTCGGCTCGCGTATTGCCGGCGAGGCGCCCGACTTCAACCCGCTCGACTACATCGACCGCAAGGACGCGCGGCGCATGGACCGCTTCGTCCAGCTCTCGATCGCGGCCACGCAGGAAGCCATCGAGCAGTCCGGCCTGGACATCGCGCCGATCGCCAACGAGGTCGGGGCGATGATCGGCTCGGGCATGGGCGGCCTCACCTGGCTCGAGGACCAGTTCAAGGTGATGTTCGAGAAGGGGCCGAGCCGCATCTCGCCCTTCCTCGTGCCCGCCTTCATCCCGGACATGGCCGCCGGCCAGGTCTCGATTCGCTTCGGCGCGCGCGGTCCGAACTACAACACCGTCTCCGCCTGCGCCTCCGGCGCCGACGCGATCGGCACCGCCCTCGAGGTGATCCGCCGCGGCGACGCCCTCGCGATGATCACCGGCGGCAGCGACGCCTGCGTGACGCGGATGGGCCTCGCCGCCTTCCACGCCTCGCGCGCGCTCTCCACCCAGCGCAACGACGACCCCGAGCACGCCTCGCGCCCGTTCGACCTCGAGCGCGACGGCTTCGTGCTGGCCGAGGGCGCGGGCACGCTGGTCCTCGAGGAGCTCGAATACGCGAAGGCGCGCGGGGCGACGATCCTCGCCGAGGCCGTCTCCTACGGACAGTCCGCCGACGCCTTCCACGTCACGCAACCGTCCGAGAACGGGGAAGGCGCGGCGCGCGCGATGAACATCGCGCTGCGCAAGGGCGGAGTCGCCGCGAGCGACGTCGGCTACATCAACGCGCACGGCACCAGCACGCCGCTCAACGACAAGTTCGAGACGATGTCGATCAAGGCGGTCTTCGGCGAATCGGCCCTCGGCATCCCCGTCAACTCGACGAAGTCGATGCTTGGTCACACCCTCGGCGCGGCGGGCGGCATCGAATCCGCGGTCACCGTGCTCTCGCTCCGCGACCAGCGCCTGCACATGACCCGAAACCTCGAGATCCCCGACCCCGACTGCGACCTCGACTACGTGGCCGAGGGCGCGCGGGACGTGGATGTCGAGTACGCGATGATGAACTCCCTGGGTTTCGGCGGTCACAACTCCTCCCTGCTGTTCCGGAGGTATGACGACTAACTCGACCGCTCCGACCACTGGCGCACGGCTCATCGACGGCTCCGGCGGACGCCGCTGGCGCCTGCGCGCCGTGCCCGACCTCGATGCGTTCGAGGGCGCCGAGTGGCCGCGCCTGATCTCCGTCCTGCTCGCGAACCGCGGCGTGCGCAGCATCGAGGAGGCGACCGCCTACCTCGGCGAGCCTGGGGAGCTTACGGACCCCGCGCTGATGCCGGACCTCGACATCGCCGTCGAGCGGCTGCAGCGGGCCTGCACGGAGGGCGAGACAGTGGCGGTCCTCGGCGACTTCGATGTCGACGGGCTGACCTCGACGACGATTCTGAGCGAGGGCCTGCGCGAGCTTGGCGCGCAGCCGCTGCCCTACATCCCGGATCGCTTCAGCGAGGGCTACGGGCCCAACCCGCAGGCGGTCCGCACGCTGCACGCGCAGGGCGCGAGCGTGCTGGTCACGGCGGACTGTGGCACCTCGGCGCTGCGCGAGGTGGAGCTGGCGAACGAGCTGGGCATGGACGTGATCGTGATCGACCACCACACCGTGCCGGATCAGCTCCCGGACGCGCTCGCGCTCGTCAACCCGAAGCTCGCGGGATCCCAGTACGGCTCCGAACCCGCCGCCGTCGGCGTCGCGCACAAGGTGGTGGATCACCTGTACGAGCGCGCCGGCCGCGACGGTTCGCCCGAGGAGCACCGCGCGCTGGTCGCCCTCGGGACGGTCTGCGACCTCGCGCCGATGCTCGGCGAGAACCGCGACCTGGTGCGCATCGGACTCCATGCGCTGAGGCGCTCGAAGCGGCCGGGCCTGCGTGCCCTCGCCGGGGTGGCCAGGGTCGACCTCGGCGAGGCGGATCCCGACACGTGCGGCTGGCAACTCGGCCCGCGGCTCAACGCCGCCGGGCGGATGGCGCATGCCAGCACCGCGCTCGACCTGTTGCTGACCGACGACGAGGACGAGGCGCGCCGTCTCGCCGCCGAGCTCGACCGGCTCAACCACGAGCGCCGCGAGGAGACGACGGCCGCCCTCGACCTGGCGGCGGGGCTGCTGACCCCGGAGCAGCTGGCCGCGCCGCTGCTGATCGTGGCCAGCGAGCAGATCTCGTCGGGCATCGTCGGGCTCGTCGCCGGGCGGCTCGTCGGGGCGCACCACCGCCCGGCGATCGCGATCCAGATCGCCGACGGCGAGGGCCGTGCCTCGTGCCGCTCGATCGACGCCTTCGACGTCACGGCGCTGCTGCGCCGCCACGACGACCTGTTCCTGCGCTACGGGGGCCACCGCGCCGCCGCCGGCTTCAGCATCGAGGCGTCCCGGCTCCCCGAGCTGCGCGAACGCCTCGTAGCCGACGCCGCCGAGCACCTGACCTCCGAGGATCTGACGCCGACGATCGATGTGGAAGCGGAGTTGCCGCTCGCCGCCGTCAACGGGGAGCTGCTGCGCCGCCTGCAGCAGCTGGGTCCGCACGGCATCGGCAACCCGACGCCGCGCTTCCTCGCGAGGGCGGTGCGCATCCTCAACAACCGCGCCGTCGGGCAGGACGGGTCGCACCTGCAGTTCACGCTCAAGGAGAACCGGGTGAGCTGGCGGGCGATCGCCTTCGGCCTCGCGGAGCACGCGGTGCCGGACGGCGAGGAGGCGGACATCGTATACACGTTCAGCAAGGACAACTTCCGCGGCACCCTGCAGCTCGAGGTGCTGGACCTGCGGCCTGCGGCGTAGGAGCCGTCTCAGGCGCGGGTGGGTTCGGCCTTGAGGCGGTTCGCGCAACGTCGAGCCTCGGCGGCGAAGCGATCCTCGTCCGCCGCTCCGCTGGTCACCGTTTCCGCGACAAGGGCGAGGCGTTCGATCATCTCGGCCTCGGCGGGACCGACCTCGCTGCTGTCGGTTATAGAGACCTCCCAGCCGCGAACGTCGTCCATCGAGATATCACCGGCGAGGTACGAGTTCAGGGTGAGCAGAAGCTCGTTCTGGAGTAGCGTCAGGGGCATTGGAGGTCTCCCTGGCTCGCGCAATCCCTGTTCGCGTGTCCGAACCGCTCCTCAGCCAGCTCTTCGATGCGCTCCGCATCTGGGAGAAGGTTGAGAGCGGGGTGCTCTCAGAGGTCCTGGGACCCGATTCACCTGTCCCAGCCACCACCGACTGGTGTGCTGGCGGAATATCGTACTACACGCGGATCGAGAACCAGGAGGGGTTGCGGGTGGCTCGGGTGCACTACCTCTCCTGCCCCGACTCGGGGATTCGGCGGTTCCCTTCGTACATGATGGTAGGCGACACGCGACTGTTCCGCGTAGGGCACAGCGAGGCTGCCGAGGCGTGACCCGCCTGCCCCAGCACGCTCGCGCGGTGTACCATCCCCGCCACGAGGTGCGGAGGGGGTGCCGACACGATGAACGCCTACACGTCCGAACAGCTTCGCAACGTCGTCCTGCTGGGCCACAGCGGGGCGGGGAAGACGATGCTGGGCGAGGCGATGCTCTTCGCCTCCGGTGTCACCAATCGCCTCGGCCGCGTCGAGGACGGCAACACCGTCTCCGACTACGACCCCGAGGAGCACGCCCGCACCTACTCCATCTCGCTCTCGATGCTCCCCGTCGAGTGGGCCGGGACGCGCCTCAACGTGATCGACACGCCCGGCTACGCCGACTTCATCGGCGAGGTGGTCAGCGGGCTCGCCGCCGCTGACTCCGCACTCATCGCCGTCGACGCCTCGAGCGGCATCGAGCCCGGCGCCGAGCTGGCCTGGAGTCAGGCGGAGGCGCGCGGTCTGGCCCGCTTCGTCGCCGTCACGCGGATGGACCGCGAGCATGCGGACTTCCAGCAGGTCCTCGAATCGATGCGCGACCGCTTCGGCGTGAAGGTGGTGCCGCTCGCGATCCCGATTGGCGCCGCCGACAACTTCGAGGGCGTCGTACACCTCGCCAGCGGCGAGGCGCGCATGGGCGCCGACGCGACCGCGGGCGATGCGCCCGACGACCTCGCCGACGAGATCGAGGCCGCGCGCGAGCAGCTGATCGAGTCGATCGCCGAGACCGACGACGAGCTGCTCGAGCTGTACCTCGAGGGCGAGGAGCTGCCTCCTGATCGCGTCGCCGCGGTGCTGGCCGCCGCGGTCGCCGCCGGCGACGTGGTGCCCGTACTGCCGGTCTGCTCCGTCAGCGGCGTCGGCGTGCGCACCCTGATGAACGAGGTCGCGCGGCTGCTGCCCTCGCCGCTGGGGCGCGAGCACGAGCTGGTCGATGGCTCCTGCACGACGGAGGCGGACGGGCCGCTGGTGGTGCATGTCTTCAAGACCGCGGCGGACCCCTTCGTCGGCCGGCTGACGTTCATGAAGGTGCTGAGCGGCGTGCTGACGCCGAACGCCAACCCGTACAACCCGGACCGGCGCAACAGCGAGCGGTTGGGGCACCTCTTCATCCAGCGCGGCAAGGAGCAGATCGAGACACCGCAGCTCGCGGCGGGCGACATCGGCGTTGCCGCCAAGCTCGCCGAGACGATGACCGGCGACACCCTCCTCGGCAGCGACGGGCAGGGCGAGCGCGTGCCGGGCCTGCCCTTCCCCGAGGCGACGTTCCGCTCCGCGCTCCACCCGAAGACGAAGGCGGACGTGGACAAGCTCTCGTCGGCCCTCCAGCGGCTCGTCGAGCAGGACCCGACCATCCTCGTCGCGCGCGACGCGAACACGAGCGAGACGGTGATGTCGACGATCGGCGACGCGCAGGCGAACATCGCCGCCGCGCGCCTGGAGAAGAACTACGGCGTCGAGGTCGACGTGAGCATCCCGCTGGTGCCCTACCGCGAGACGGTCACCACGAAGGCGAAGTCCGAGTACAAGCACAAGAAGCAGACCGGCGGACACGGCCAGTACGGCCACGTGGTTATCGAGATCGACCCGGCCGAGCGCGGCGCCGGCTTCAGCTTCGAGGAGAAGGTCGTCGGCGGAAACGTGCCGCGCCAGTTCATCCCCGCGGTCGAGAAGGGCCTGATGGAGACACTGCCGGACGGCCCGCTCGCGCACGCGCCGATCGTCGATGTGCGGGTGACGCTGCTCGACGGCTCATCGCACTCGGTGGACTCGTCGGAGATGGCGTTCAAGCTGGCCGCCTCGCAGGCGCTGAAGCAGGGCTTCCTCGATGCGCGGCCGATCCTGCTGGAGCCGATCGTGCGGCTCGTCGTGCGCGTCCCCGGCGACCGCGTCGGCGACGTGATGAGCGATCTCAACGGCCGGCGCGGCCAGGTGCACGGCGTGGACACCGAGGGCGACTACAGCGTGATCCACGGCGAGGCCCCCCTCGCCGAGATCCAGCGCTACGGCCCGGACCTGCGCTCGATGACCAACGGCCGCGGCACCTTCACCGTCGCGGTCGACCGCTACGCCGAGGTGCCGGTGCACGTGCAGGAGCAGGTGCTGAAGGAGCTGCAGGCCGCCGCAGAGGCGTAGGCTGGCCCAGGCTGTCCTGATCGGAAGGCTCGAGGCGCCCTCAGGCCGGCGCGGAGCCCGGCTCCGGATTGCGCCAGATCGTCTCGTACTGGCGGCCCCGGATCGCGTTGCCGAGTTCCTGCTGCTCCAGGGTGTAGAGCTCCGCCAGGCAGTCGCACGCGCGCTCCAGTTCGGCCGCGCCGCCTTCGCCCTCGAGGCGCGCGAGCACGCGCTCCCAGACACCCGCCTCCTCCAGCGCGCCGACGCGCCGGATCCACGGAATCAGCGTGATCGAGTCTGGACGAGGCAGCCGCGGACGCAGCCGCTTCAGCGATTCGAAGCGCTCGGTCGAGTTGCGTACCATCGGGACGATGCCGATGTACGGGCGGACGAGCTTGTCGGATCGCGTATCCATGAGCAGGGTCCGGCGCAGCATCGGGAAGTAGATCGAGACCACCTCGGCCTCGTCCACGTTCTCGAGGACGCCCTCGATGTCCAGCTCGTAGCCTCCGTCAAGCATCGGGCCCCCCCGACTGTTGCGCGACGGCGCCGCCCTCGACGAGCCGGAGGAAGCGACGGCGTCCCACGCGCAGCTCGTCGCCCGGGCGGACCGCACGGTCGAAGGTGTCGACCGGCTCGCCGTTGACGCGCACCGCGCCCTGCTCGACGAGCCGCCGCACCTCGGCGCCGCTCTTCGCCAGCTCGGCGTCGACCAGCACGCGGTCGAGGCGTCCCGCGGGGCCGCCGTCAGCGTCGGCCGCGAGCGCGTACTCGGGCATCTCGTCGGGCGTCTGGCGGCGCTGGAATGTCGACTCGAAGTAGTCGCGCGCCGCCTCGGCGGCGGCGGGGTCGTGCAGGCCGGCGGTGATCTCGAAGGCGAGGCGCTTCTTGGCCTCCATCGCCGCGCCCCCGAGCAGCGCCTCAATCTCGATGTCGGAGAGGTCCGTGAGCAGCGTGAAGTAGTTGCGCAGCGAGGAGTCCGGGATCGACATCACCTTGCCGAACAGATCGTTCGGAGGCTCGTCGATGCCGATGTTGTTGCCGAGCGACTTCGACATCTTTTCGTGGCCGTCGGTGCCGGTGAGGATCGGCAGCGTGATCGCGATCTGCGGCTGCTGGCCATACGCGCGCTGCAGCTCCCGCCCGGCCATCAGATTGAAGAGCTGGTCACTGCCGCCCACCTGCACGTCGGTCTCCATCGCGACGGCGTCGTAGGCCTGCATCAACGCGTAGAGGAACTCGCTCACGTGGATCGGGTCGCGGCGCTCGAAACGGCGCGCGAGGTTGTCGCGCTCCAGGAACTGCGCCACCGTGAAGTGCGAGGCGAGGCGCAGCACGTCGCCGAAGCTGAGCTTGCCGAGCCAGTCCGCGTTGCGCCGCACGATCGTGCGCTCCGGATCGAGGATGCGGAACGCCTGGTCCACGTAGGTCTGGCTGTTCTCCTCGAGCTGTTCCGGCGAGAGCATCGGGCGTGTCTTGTCGGTGTCCGAGGGGTCGCCGACGAGACCGGTGAAGTTGCCGATCAGGAACGTGACCTCGTGGCCGAAGTCCTGGAAGGTGCGCAGCTTGCGCATCGTCAGCGTGTGGCCGAGGTGCAGATCGACGGCGGTCGGGTCGTAGCCGCAATAGACGCGCAGCGGGCGGCCCTCGGCGAGGCGTTCGCGCAGCTCGCGCTCCATCGTGCGTGCGGTGGCCTCGTCGCCGAACTCCGCGCCGCGCATGATCGCGGCCAGCTGCTGCTCGATCGCTGCGCTCATGCGAACCAGGCCCGCGTCTCCTCGACGTCGCGGCGGATCTGGGTGATCAGCGCCTCCGGGCCGTCGAACTTCTGCTCCGGGCGCAGCCGGTGCAGCAACTCCACCGAGGCGATCCGGTCGTAGAGGTCGCCCTCGAAATCCAGCAGGTGCGTCTCCACCGAGCGCCGAACGCCCGCGAAGGTCGGCCGCATCCCGATGTTCGTGCAGCTCTCGAGGCGGCGCCCGTCGACCTCGGTGCGCGAGACGTAGACGCCGTCGGCGGGGAGCGCGAGGTCCGGGCTGAGGCCGAGATTGATGGTCGGGAAGCCGATCGTGCGGCCGCGCTCGTCGCCGCGCACGATCGGGCCACGCAGCGCGAAGGGGCGGCCGAGCAGCTCCGCCGCGTCGGCCATCGCGCCGCCGGCCAGCGCCTCGCGCACGCGCGTCGAGGACACGGGCGCGCCGTCCTCGGGCAGCAGCTCGATCGGCTGCACCTCGAAGCCGAGGTCGAGGCCCAGCTCGCCGAGCCGCTCGGGCGTGCCCTCGCGGTTGCGGCCGAGCGCGAAGTCGCGCCCGGTAACGATCAGCTTCAAGCCCGTCTCCTCGATGAGGATGCGCGCGAAGTCCTCGGCGGAGACCTGCGCGAGTTCCGAGGTGAACTGCACGACGGCGACGAAGTCGACGCCCGTGGTGCGGAGCTGTTCGACGCGGGTTTCGAGGGAGGTGAGGTAGGAGATCTCGATGTCGGGGCGGAGGACGGTGATGGGATGGGGGTGGAAGGTGACGATGCCGGCGCCGAGCTGGCGGGCCGCGGCCTCCGCGCGCAGCCGCTCGAAGAGCATCCGGTGGCCGCGATGCACGCCGTCGAAGACGCCGAGTGTCAGGGCATGCGCACCCGGCGTGGACGCGCGACGCAGTTCCTCGCGAATCAGTAACACGTGGCGGACTGGCCCCCTCATGGCCGCCGTCGGCGCGGCCGTGAATACCGATCGTAGCACCGGCCGGATCGCGGCTCAAACGGCCACTGTTCAGACCGGCGTGCTCCGCGGCCTCGGCTAACCCTCGGTGAAGTCGGTCGTGGAGGGCAGCGATGCGGGCGGCTGCGCGCCCTGGATGCGGGCGAGGGTGATCTCGCCGAACGCGTCGTCCTGGCGCGCCTCCAGATAGCGGCGGCGGATCAGCTCCAGCACCGCGAGGAAGTCCACGATCACGACCAGCCGCGAGGTGGCCGCGCCGATCAACTCGCGGAAGGAGATCGTGCGCTCCCGCTCGAGGCGCTCCGTGAGCAACGAAACGCGATCGCGCAGTTGCACGGCCTCGCGCTCCATCTCGGTTGGCGGCTCTTCCTCGGGGAGCCGCTCCAACACCTCACGGAACAGCGCGTAGAGCTGGTCCGTGCTGACGCCGTCGAGGCCGCTCGGAAGCGGCAGCTCGGGCGGGGCGGCCTCGCGGCGGTAGCCGGTGCGGTGCTCGGTCTCGAGGTCGCGGAGGTGCTCGGCGGCCTGGCGGTAGCGCCGGTACTCCTCCAGCGCCTCGAGCAGCGCCTGCGGGTCGCTCTCGTCGGCCTCGTCCTCGTCCTCGGGATCGCGCGGGAGCAGCGCACGGGACTTGAGCAGCAGCAGCCGCGCGCCCATCGCGATGAACGAGGCGAGCGCACCGAGGTCGATGCGCTCGCCCTCGCGCACGTGCGCCAGGTATTGCTCCGTGACGGTGACGAGCGAGACCTCGGTGATGTCCAGCTCGCGCCGCTCGATCAGGTGCAGCAGCAGCTCGAGTGGTCCCTGGAACTTCGGCAGATCGAGGGCGAAGAGTTCCCCCTGTTCAGCCTCGGCGTCGGAGGGAGCGGCGGCGGCTGCCGGCGCCTCGTCCGGGGCTGGCTGCTCGGCGGGGTGTGGTGTGGTCATCGAGTGCGCCGCCGTCAGGCCGCGGCCCGGGGCCGCTCGGCGAGCGGGCGGCCGATCGCGCGCCCGAGCGCCGAGGCCTCCTGCATCAGCTCGTCGAAGTGCTCCGGGGTGAGCGACTGCGCGCCGTCGGAGAGCGCCCGGTCCGGGTCCGGGTGAACCTCGATCATCAGGCCGTCCGCGCCAACCGCCAGGCCGGCGGTCGCCATCGGCCGCACGAGGTACCAGTGCCCCGTCCCGTGCGAGGGGTCGACGACGACCGGCAGGTGGCTGAGCCGCTTCACGAGCGCGACGGCGTTGAGGTCGAGCGTGTTGCGCGTCGCGGTCTCGAAGGTGCGCACTCCGCGCTCGCAGAGGATCACGTCGCGGTTGCCCTGGGTGAGGATGTACTCGGCGGAGAGCAGCCACTCCTCGATCGTGGCGGAGAGCCCGCGCTTGAGCATCACGGGCTTGCCCGTCTTCCCGGCCTCGGAGAGCAGCACGAAGTTCTGCATGTTGCGCGCGCCGATCTGCAGCACGTCCGAGTGCTCCGTGACGACGTCCACGTCGCGCTCGGAGAGCAGCTCCGTAATCACCGGCAGCTGGTACTCGCTGCCGGCGCGCTGCAACATCTCCAGCGCCTCGAGACCGAGCCCGTGGAACGAGTAGGGCGAGGTGCGCGGCTTGAACGCGCCCCCGCGCAGGATATGCGCCCCGGCCTGCTTGACCTGCGCCGCGGTCTCCCGCAGCTGCTCCTCCGACTCGATCGCGCACGGCCCGGCCATCACCACGGGCCGCCCGTTCCCGATGCTGACGCCGTAGGGGAGGTCGACGACGGTGTCCCCTTCGCGAACCTCGCGGCTGGCGAGCTTGTAGGGGCGCGAGACGCGCAGCACCTGGTCCACGCCCACCATCGTCGCCAGCTCGTCGCGGAGGTCGGGGAAGACCTGCCCGAGGACGGCGATCACCTTGCGTTGCTCGCCGTGGATCACCTCGCCGCGCAGCCCGAAGGACTCGATGCGCTCGATCACCGCGGCGCCCTGTTCCTCGCTGCTGTCGATGCGCATGACGACGATCACCGGCCGTCGCACCCCCCATCGCCGTGCGAGGAGAGGTCCGGGCGCAGCGCCGCGGCTTCATGCAGGTAAACGTGCCGGATCTCCTCGGGCGGGCGGTCCGTGTTGACGTGCATCAACAGCCGCATGCAGCGAGGCAGCGCGCCCGGCACCGCCATCTCGTGGCCGCACAGCAACGGCACGTTCGTCCACCCCGCCTCGCGCGCGGCGACGGCGGGGAACTCGGCGTCGAGGTCCGGCGTGGTGGTGAAGAACACCGAGGCGACGTGCGAGTGCTCGATCTCGTTGGCGTCGACGACGGCCTGCAGCAGCTCCGTGGCCGCGTCGATGATCGCCTCGCGCGTGTTCGCGCGTACGGATGTGGCGCCCCGGATCCCGCGAACCATCATGACGCTGCCGCCTTCGCCGTTGCGCGCCCGCTCAGTCGCTCCATCAGGCCGCGCACAGCGTCATGCCGCCGCTCCCGAGGCGCCTCGCTGATCGTCTGCACCACCGCACTCCCCACGATCGCGGCGTCGGCGATGCGGCCGACTTCCTCGACATGCTCGCGCGCCGAGATGCCGAAGCCAACCGCGAGCGGGAGCGCGGCGTGCTCGCGCACGCGTGCGATGAACGCCGGGAGCTCCTCGGAGACCTGCGCGCGCGCGCCGGTCACGCCGGTGACGCTCACGCAATAGACGAAGCCGCTGCCGTGCTCGCCGACCGCCGCGATGCGCTCCCTGGTCGAGGTCGGCGCCAGCAGGTAGACGAGGTGCACGCCGTGCGCCCGCGCCGGTTCCGCCAGCTCCGCCGCCTCCTCGACGGGCAGGTCGACGACGACGAGCCCGTCGACGCCGGCCTCGGCGGCGGCGCGCGTGAATGACGCTGTTCCCCTCGCCAGCATCGGGTTGAAGTATCCCATCAGCAGCAGCGGTGCGGAGACGCCGTCCTCGCGCAGCGCCCGGACGCTGGCGAGCACGTCGTCCTGCGTCACGCCGGCGTCGAGCGCCTGCTGGTAGGCGGCCTGGTTGGTGACGCCGTCGGCGAGCGGGTCACTGAACGGCACGCCGAGCTCGACGGCGTCCGCACCGCCCTCGAGCAGCGCGCGGACGATGCCGGGCGTGGCGTCCGGCTCCGGCCAGCAGCCCGGCACGAACGCGATCAGCGCCGGACGGCCCTCGGCCCGCGTGCGCTCGAACAGCTGCGCGATGCGATCAGTCATTCGCGTGATTCACTCCAGGAACAGCAGTGTAGCGATGAATGCGACGCTGTTGACGCCGGCGTGGGCCGCGATCGTCGTCCAGAGCGAGCCGGACTCCTCGTAGGCCCACGCCCACAACGCGCCGATGAAGGCGAACGGCACCAGCACGCCGAGGTTCAGGTGGAAGACGCTGAAGAGTGCGCCGCTCAGGGACATCGCCGGAAGCGGCCGCCAGTAGCCGCGCAGCCCGCGGTGCAGCAGCCCGCGGAACAGCAGCTCCTCGCTGAACGGCGCGCCGACGATCGTCGCGATGCCGAGCGCTAGGACGAGCACGACGCGGTCGTGGTCGAAGTCGATCGTGTTGGTTCCCTTGAACGCGTCGACGGAGAGTCCGAGCGCCTCGAGCAGCGCGATCGCCGCCACGTAGCAGATCAGGATCACGTAGGCGCCGGCCCAGGCGATCGCCAGCGGGCCCCAGACGCGAGGCCGCACGAACCCGAGGTCCGCCGCCGTGATGCCGCGCCGTGTCGCGAGCAGCAAAACCGTGGCCACCAGGAGCAAATTGAAGGCGATGATCGCGGTCGCGCCGGCGGGGTTGATGCCCTCGCCTCGCTGCGCCGTGGCGGCGATCAGCAGGCCCAGCGCCGCGAATGAGAGGACGACGACGCAGAAGGCGGAGACCATGTCGCGCACGCGCCAGAGCGGTGGGAGGGTTCCGGTTGCCGTCGCCGCAGGCTCAGCGATCACACAGCGAGCGTAACAGGCGCCCCGCGCTGCCGCACTGCGGCGCGAGCCGGGCTCGCGGGCCTACAGCGTGACGCCGAGCGCGTCGGCGACCGTGCCCATGTCCTTGTCGCCGCGTCCGCTGAGGTTGACGAGCACCAGCTCGTCCTCGCCCAGCTCCGGCAGCAGCCTCGCGAGGTGGGCGAGCGCGTGGGCGGGCTCCAGCGCGGGGATGATGCCCTCCGTCTCGCTCAGCAGGCGGAAGGCGGCGAGCGCCTCCGCGTCGGTGACGGAGACGTACTCGGCGCGCTCGCTGACCTTCAACCAGGCGTGCTCCGGCCCCACGCCGGGGTAGTCGAGGCCGGCCGAGATCGAGTGCGCTTCGGTGACTTGCCCGTGCGCGTCCTGCAGCAGGTAGGAGCGCGAGCCGTGCAGCACGCCGGGCGCGCCCGCCGCCAGCGGGGCCGCGTGTCGCCCCTCCAGGCCCTCGCCCGCCGCCTCGACGCCGATCAGCCGCACGGGGTCGTCGACGAAGGCGTGGAACAGCCCGATCGCGTTGGAGCCGCCACCGACGCAGGCGAGGGCGATCGATGGCAGCCGCCCCTCGGCCTCGATCAGCTGCGCGCGCGCCTCGTGGCCAATCACGGCCTGGAAGTCGCGGACCAGCAGCGGGTAAGGGTGCGGTCCCACGACCGAGCCGAGCAGGTAGTGCGTGGTGCGCACGTTGGTGACCCAGTCGCGGATCGCCTCGTTGATCGCGTCCTTGAGCGTGCGCGAGCCGGACTCCACGGTGCGCACCTCGGCGCCGAGCAGCTTCATGCGGAAGACGTTGAGCGCCTGGCGCCGCACGTCCTCCGCGCCCATGTAGACGACGCACTCGAGGCCGAGCAGCGCGCAGGCGGTGGCGGTGGCGACGCCGTGCTGCCCGGCGCCGGTCTCCGCGACGATGCGCGGCTTGCCCATGCGCTGCGCGAGCAGGCCCTGCGCCAGCGCGGCGTTGATCTTGTGCGCGCCGGTGTGCGTGAGGTCCTCGCGCTTGAGGTAGACGCGCGGCGCGCCCTCGCCGGCAATGCGCTCTGCGAGGCGGTCCGCGCGCGTGATCGGCGTGGGCCGGCCGACGAACTCGCGCAGCAGCCGGTCGAGCTCCTCGCCGAAGGCCGCATCCTCCCGCGCGGCCCGGTACGCCTCCTCCAACTCGGCAAGGGCGGGCATCAGCGTCTCGGGCACGTAGCGGCCGCCGAAGCCGCCGAAGTAGCCGCGCTCATCGGGCAGTGCGGAGCGGTCCGCGGTCGTAGTCATGCGGCCGCCTCGTGAGGCGGGTCGCCGTCGCTGGACGAATCGGTCCCAGTCCGGAACGTGTCCATGCCGCAACCTCTTCGCCCTGCGCGCGGTGCTGTCGATCCGCGCGCGGTGCTGGCGATCATACCGCCGACTCGCCCCACGGGCTGCGGCGGTGGCCGGGCGGCCTGGCGGTCGGGCGGCTACTCGAAGCCGGGGTGGGCGGCGAGCGCGGTCGGATCCGGCTCCGGCGGCCGCTGCAGCGGCAGCGCGATGGTCATCTCCGTGAACTCGCCTGGCTCCGACTGGACGCTGATGTGCCCGCCGTGACGACGCACGATGTCGGCGGAGATCGCCAGCCCGAGGCCGGTGCCCTGATCCGTCGGCTTGGTCGTGAAGAAGGGATTGAAGATCTTCTCGATGACGTCCTCCGGGATGCCGGTCCCGTTGTCGCGGATGCAGATCTGGACCTCGCTGTCCTCGCGCCGCGTGATCAGCGTGAGCATCGGGTGGTACGGTCCCCCGTCTGCCGCGCTGGCGACACGTCTCTCGTTGGTCGCGTGACACGCGTTGCTGACCAGGTTGAGGAAGACGCGTCCCAGGTCCTGCGGGATGACTTCCAGCTCACCGGTGTTGGGATCGAATTCCCGCTGGATGTCGAGCTGGAAGTCCGGGTTCGTGGCGCGCGCGCTGTGGTAGGCCAGCAGCGCGTGCTGGTCCACCAGGCCGTTGATGTCGGTGGTCTGCCACTCCTGCGATCCGCGACCCATGCTCAGCATGTCTTGCACGATGCGGTTCGCGCGCTCGCCGTGCGAGCGGATCCGCTCGACGTTGCTGGTGAGATCGCCCGTGATCTCCTCGACGAGGTCGCGCTGCTCCTCGTCGAGTTCCACGCCCTCCTCTTCGAGGATCTCCTTGAGTTCCTCGACCAGCTCGCCGGAGGCCTCGGAGAAGTTGTTGACGAAGTTCAGCGGGTTGCGGATTTCGTGGGCGACGCCCGCGGTGAGCTCGCCGAGCGCGGCCAGCTTCTCGCGCATGACGATCTGGTCCTGAGCCTGCTGCAGCTGGGACAGCACGTCCTCGAGCTCGTCGTTCTTGCCCTGGAGCTCCTCCGCGAGTTCCTCGACCAGGTTGAGGCGCTGCACCTCCAGCGCGTGACGCCGGAACACGTCGAGGGCGGCGGCCATCTCCGCGACCTCGTCACGCCCCCCGATGTCGGCGCGGACCTCCAGGTCGCCCTGGGCCATGTCACGCATCCACTGGGAGAGCATCCCGATGCGCCGCAGCAGCACCCGCCCGATGAAGAGCCACGTGATGAGTAGCGCGCCCGTGATGCTGATCGCGATAATGGCGAGCAGCAGCACGCGGCCGGTGAAGATCGCCTGGGTGGATGCCTCGGTGGCTTCCTCGGTGCTCGCCTGGGCGGCGCCGACCAGCCCGTTGACCTCCGCAACCAGCTCCACGGAGAGATCGCGGTTGAGGCCGAGCAACTCCGCCTGCCGCTCCGCGATCCTCAGTTCGGCCGCAAACACGCCGAACACGCTGTCCTCGCCCGAGCCCAGCGCGAATAGGCGGTCGAAGATGGGCACGGCTTCGATGTAGAAGGACGACCCCACGAGCGCCGACAGGTTCCGGTCGATCCGGCTGGCGGTGGACTCGAAGCGCTCCCTCAGCGGCTCGATCAGGGATGCGTCGGGCAGGGTGAAGGCGTTGGCGAGAAGCTCGGTTGCGATGTTCACGTCTGCCTGCAACTCGGCGAGGCGCCGGTAGCGAACGAACTGCTCCTCCGAAAGATGCTGCTCGCGGGGCGCCGGAGGCGCCGAGAGGTTGCGGTACCCGGTGAGCGCGTAGAAGAGCTGGTCATCGATGGCCGGGGCAAGGGCGTCGTCCAGCTGGGCGCGCACCTCCGTCAGCTCGAGCTGGAGCGCTTCGCGGCGCGCGATCAGGTCGAACACGCCGGACGTCTCGGTCTCGATGGCTTCGATGTTTGCGATGATCGTGTCGGCGCGCTCGCGGATGCGCAGGACGCGCGCGCGTTCGGCGTTGCCCATTTCGAGCGTGGCCATCTGCTCCTCGAACGAGGCGTATGCCGCGTCGATACTGCGGACGACCTGGTCGAACTCTTCGGGAGTGGCGGCGACGGTGAGGTTGGGGGCCGCAGCTACGAGGTTGCCGCTGTACTGGGCGACGCCGAACGCGGCCGCCAGCTCCGGCACGCTGCCTTCGTTGACCTGGCTCTGGACGGCTCCCACCTGGTTGAAGGAGAACCAGCCGACCAGACTGGCGGCGAGGGTGAGCACGACCGCGCCGCCCATCGCCAGGTACAGCTGGGTGGAGATCCGGAAGCGGCTCGCGAGCAGGCGCTTCAGTTGTTCGACCATGTCTCCACGTCCTGCAGGTTCTCAATGGGATGGTAGCTGCCGTCTGCGCCGATCACCGTGATGAAGACGGCGTCGGAGCCCTGATTGTCGCCCTCGCCGAAGCTGAGGCCGAACCCCTCGAGGTCGATGGCGTCGGCCCCGAGCAGAGCGTCGACGAAGCAGGCGCGGTCCACATCGCGACCGCAGCTCTCGAGCCCGGCGATGGCGAGCCGGCCCGCGAGGTACCCCTCGAGGGAGACGAAGCCCGGCACGGCGTCCGGCGAGGAGAGCCGGAGGGCGCGCTTGTAGGCCGCGATCACCGGGAGCGAGTCGTCGTCCGGGAACGGCACAACCTGGGTGACGACGACCCCGGCGCCGTCCGGGCCCAATTCCCGGGCCAGCGCGTTGCTGCCGACGAACGAGACGTTCAGGAAGACGGGGTTGAACCCGGTAGTCCGCCCCCACTTGATCAGGGCAGCCATCGGCTCGTAGGCGCCGATCATGATCACGGCGTCCGGGCTGCCCTCGCGGAGATCGAGCAGCGCCGTCTTCACGGCCGTCGTGTTGCGGGGGTAGAGGCCGACGGCGACGGGTTCGAGTCCCCGGCGTTCCAGCGCTGCCAGCGATCCCCGGTAGCCGGCGCGGCCGTAGGAGTCGTCCTGGTACATGATGCCGATACGCTCGATGCCCAGATCGCCGATCAGCCGGGCGACCATCTCCTCGGTCTCCTGGTTGTAGGAGGCGCGCAGATTGATGATGTTCCGCCACTCCGGGTCGCGCAGGAACGCTGCGCCGGTGAACGGTGCGATGTAGGGGACGCCCGCCTCCGCCGCGATCGGCGTCGCGGAGCGAGAGGTGGGAGTGCCCACCGCCCCGATCAAGGCGAACACGTTCTCTTCCTCGATCAGCCGGCGGGTATTGGCGATCGCGGCTTCCGGCTCGTACGAGTCGTCGAGGGAGGTGAGTTCGAGTATCCGGCCGTGCACGCCCCCGGCGATGTTGGCCTCGAAGAACGCGGCCTCGATCCCGATCCGCATGTTCTTGCCGAGTTCCTGGGCGGGGCCGTTGAACGCGGCGGACTGGCCGAACAGGATCCGGTCCTCGTACACGCCGGGCGTCCCGGTCTGGGCGGTCGGGGTGGGCTCGGGAGTGCCGCCCCCGGGGCCGCCGTCGGGAGCGCCGTCGCCGCCGGTGCAGCCTGCCAGGAGGAGCGCCGCGAGCGCCAGACAGACTCCCACCAGCCCGCCGACTCGCATGGGGCCCTCGCGCCTCATCTGACCTTGCGGGTGACCATCTTCAAGCGGTTCTTGCCCGCGGAGCGCTCGTACTGCACATCGTCCATCAGCGTACGCACGAAGTGGACGCCGAGACCCCCGACGCGCCGCTCCGCGACCCCCGAGGTGAGATCCGGTTCCGGAGCGTCGTTCAGGGGATCGAACGCCCGTCCGCCGTCTACGATCTCGATGGTCAGCGAATCCCCTTCGGACATGAAGGCGATCTCGAAGTCGCTCGTGTCGTCGTCATGTCCGTAGTCCACGATGTTCAGGGCCAGCTCTTCGAGCACCAGCTGCACCCGGAAAAGCAGGTCTGCCGGCCAGTCGTCCTCCTCCGCCAAATTGTCGATGGCGGCAGTGATCCGCTCCAGTTCGTCCCGGGCGGTCTTGACGGTGAGTGACAGTGAGGCGCTCAACTCGCTACCCCTGTCGCAGGGTCAGGCAGGTGATGTCGTCGTGCTGAGGCGCGTCGCCCGTGAAGTCGCGGACGACGTTCATGACCTCCATGCCGGTCGCCTCGGCGTCGGTGGACAGGTGCCCGGGCCCGAAGTACTCGCGCACGCCTTCGATGCCGAGCAGTTCGTCGTCGATGTTGGTGGCCTCCGTGACGCCGTCGGTGTAGAGGATCACGGTGTCGTCCGGCGCGAGCGTGTAGCTCTCCTGCCGGTACTCAAGACCCGGCACCACGCCGAGGGCGATCCCCCCGGTCAGGGGCAGCAGGGTGGAGCTGCCGTCGGCGTGGATCACGAGTGGGGGATCGTGGCCTCCGCTGGCGTATGTGAAGACCCCGGTGGCGGGACTGTACGTGGCGTACAGCATGGTGACGAACATGCCGGCCGTGTCGTCCTCCTGAATCAGGTTATTGACTTCCGAGAGAACCTCGCCGGGTTCGTGGAAGCTGATCGCGGCGCCCTTGAGCAGGGTGCGGCTGGACATCATGAACAGCGCGGCGGGTACGCCCTTGCCGGAGACGTCCGCGATGGCGAGGCCGATCTGATCGTCCTGCAGGCGAACAACGTCGTAGAAGTCGCCTCCCACGTTCCGCGCCGGCTCCATGGTCCCGAAGACCTTGTAGGTCGGTCCGCTGGGGAAGGAGGTGGGGAGGATCGACTGCTGCATCTTGCTGGCGACGTCCAACTCGTTCTGGAGCGTTACCAGCCGGTCGCGGCTCTTGAGCGCATCACGCCACTCCTCGACGTGTTGGAGGGTGCGGTCCACGGTGATCCGCAGGTCGTCGAAGTCGAGCGGCTTGGTCACGAAGTCGAAGGCGCCGCGGTTCATCGCGGTGCGGATGTTCTGCATGTCACCGTAGGCGGAGATGATCACGGCCCGGATGTCCGGGTTCACCGAGGGGATCTGCTCCAGCAGGGTGAGGCCGTCCATCTCGGGCATGTTGATGTCCGAGAGGACCATGTCGATGTCGTCCTGCTCGTCGAGCTTCTGCAGCGCCTCGATACCGTTGCGGGCGAAGACGAACTCGTAGACACCGCGCCGGATGGCGCGGCGCATGCGCTGCAGCATCAGAGGTTCGAGATCGGGCTCGTCGTCAACGACCAGAATCTTGTGGGTCATCGCATCGTTTGGGGGGAGTGCGCGTTCGTGTTCCCGGCCTGCCGGTCGCGGTCTACCCGCCGACCGCGGCCAGTGCCTCGTCGCGGGTGCCGTGAATCGGGATGATGGTGTCGAAGCCGCTGATCGCGAACACCTCGCGGATCGGAGCGTCAAGGGCGCAAAGCGCCATCTGGCCGCCGTTGCCCTGAAGGCTCCTCGCCGTCAAGAGGATCACTCTCAGCCCGGCGCTGCTGATGTAGGAGATCTGCTCGAAGTCCAGGACCAGTGCACGATCGCTCTCGTCGATCGCTGCCTCCAGGGCCTCCTGGAATTCGCCCGCGTTGGAGCCGTCGAGGCGCCCAGTCGGCCTGGCGATGACCGTCGCGCCGTCGCGCTCCGCGTTGATTTCCATAAGTCCGTCTCCTGACCCCTCGCTCGCAAAGTAGTGGCAGAGCCGCAGTATAGCCCGCGTGGAGCATACATGGGCGGTTCAAGGCGCGCGACGATACGGATTGCGGCGGCGGCGGCCAGAGCGCGCTCGCCTCGGGCGCTGTGCTGGGCTGTGGTCCGGCCCTCGCGCGGCGTCCTCCGCGCACTTCCCCGCCGCCGCGGGAGTCAGGACGTACCCGGAGCGGGCGCACCCGACCCGGGGTAGCCGGGGCAGCGGCGCTGTGGATGTGGTGGGAAGCGGATCCGGAGTCTCGGACATATGGTGGCGAGTATTCGATGATCTTGTCGCAGATGAGCCTTACGAATGAGACAGTGTCCTGGAACCGGGCCTGATATGGAGTATCAATTCTATTGGTGACATTGTTTCCAAATGAGACAGTGTCTTAGATAGCATCCCTGATATGGCGTATCGATTTTATGGGAAACCTTGCTTCAATTTGATGTGCTGTCTTATATTTGAACACGGAGCAGACTTTGTGGTGAGTCAAAGGACTCAACGTTACGTGGCTTGTTAAGGTCTGTAGCCAAAGCGGATAGATAGTCGGGAGGTATCCGTGGTACAGGCGACACACGCAGTGCACGAGTGTGACGAGCACGAGCATCACGGCGAACCGGGGCACGAGCACGACATGCACGAGTGCGACGAGCATGAGCACCACGCGCACGATCACGCCCACCACGGCGATGCGCACGGCGCCGGGCATGACGAGCACGAGTGCGACGAGCACGAGCATCACGCGCATGTGCACGACCAACACGAGTGCGACGAGCACGAGCATCACGGCGAGCCGGGGCACATGCACGACATGCACGAGTGCGACGAGCACGAGCATCACGTACACGTGCACGACGAGCACGAGTGCGACGAGCACGAGCACCACTCCCACTAGCAAGCGACTCGCTTCGGCTGGGATCGCCGCAGGCGGCTACGACCACGACGGGCACGCTCACCACGACCACGCGCACGACTTGCGAGGACTCAGCCGCTTTGCGCTCGCCGCGCGTCCGGAGGCGCCCGAGGGCTTCTCGGTCAGGGGCCTGCTGCGCGGGTTTGTAGCTCCGCCGCAGCCGCTTCACCGGTCACGCCCCGCGCCGGCCGAGGGTTAGTGGGCGTCAGGCCGCGGCGTCCTGGCGGCGCACGGCCTCGATGAACTCGCGCACGCGTGTGGGATCTTTGCGCCCATCGGTTTCCGTGCCGGTCGAGACGTCGACGGCCCACGGGCGCACGCGCTCGATCGCCTCGCCGACGTTCTCCGGGGTGAGGCCGCCCGCGAGCACCATCGGCAGCTCGGCCGAAACGATGCGCGCGACCTCCCAGTCGAAGGTGCGGCCGGACCCGCCGCGGTACGGCCCGTGCGCGGAGTCCAGCATCAACGCGATCGCGAATCCGGGCTCGACGAACCGCATCGGGTCCGAGGGCGAGTCGAGCGGGGAGACGTGCACGACCTGGATCACCTGCCGCGCGACCAGCAGACAGTCTTCCCAGGTCTCGTCGCCGGAAAGCTGTACGAGGTCCACGCCGGACTCCAGGGCCAGCTCGTTGACCTCCTCGATCGGTTGGTCGGCGAAGAGGCCGACGGTGAGCGGCCGTTTCGCCTCGAGATAGGCCTCGATCACCTGCGCGCCGTGGCGGAACCACTCGCGCTCGTCCTCGCGTGCGTGGCCGCGGGCTGGTGGCGGCATCGCGATCTCGTGTGCGGCGAGCGGATCGCCGAGGGCGTGGACCATCGCCTGCGCCTCACCGAGGCCCACCTGGCGCTTCGACTCGGCGAAGATCATCCCCACGAAGTCGGCGCCGGCCTCGGCGGCATTGAGCACGTCGGCGGGTGTGCGGTTGCCGCAGATCTTGACGAGCGTCATCAGCGGCCCACCCGGCTTCGTGCCGGCGCAAGCATCAGCTCGCGCGCCTTGGCGGCGACATCGCCCGTGCGCACCAGCGCCTCGCCGACGAGCAGGGCGTGCGCCCCGGCCTCGGCCATTCGCTCGGCGTCCTCCGCGCTCTGGATCGCCGACTCCGCGACGAGCGTGACGCCCTCCGGCGCCTGCGGCGCGAGCCGCTCGAACGTCGCGAGGTCCTCGTCGAAGGTCCGCAGATCGCGGTTGTTGACGCCGATCACCCGCGCTCCGGCGTCGACGGCGACGCCGAGCTCGGCGGCGTCGTGCACCTCGACCAGTGCCTCCATGCCCTGCGCATGCACGAGCTCCAGCAGGTCGGCGAGGGTGCGAGGCGGCAACATCATCGCGATCAGCAGCAGCGCGTCCGCACCGTGCGCTCGCGCCTCGATGACCTGGTAGGGATCGAAGAGAAAATCCTTGCGCAGCAGCGCTGGCCGGTCCGCGTCGCCGCCGAACGCCTCCGAGGCGGCCGCGAGGTCCTCGATGGCGCCGTGGAAGAAGGTCGGCTCGGTCAGCACGGAGACGGCGGACGCGCCGGCCGAGGCGTACTCGCGCGCCTGCGCCGTGGCGTCGAGATCGCCATCGATCACGCCGCGCGAGGGCGAGGCGCGCTTGATCTCGCCGATCAGCCGCAGCCGCGCGCCCTCGGGCGAGGCGACACGCCCGTCGCTTAGCCGGGCGGCGAAGCCGATCGCGGGCGGCTGCGCGGCGGCGAGCCGTTCGAGGGCGTCGCGAGGGGTCCCGCGCTGGTCCTCGGCGAGCCGCAGCCGCCGGTCGGCGACGATGCGGTCCAGCACCGTGCCCGTCTCGCGCGGGCCGCCGGAGGCTGCCGAGGCGTGCGCCGTCATCGTCTCAGCTGCGCCGCGTGGCCTCGACGAAGGCGCCGAGGCGGGCGGCCGCCTCGCCCTCGTCGATTGCCGTCAGCGCCTGCTCGGCGCCCTGCTGGATCGATGCGGCCAGGCCGCAGACGTAGAGCCCCGCACCGCTGTTGACGGCGATGAAGTCGCGCAGCGCCGCGGAGCCGGAGCCATCGCCGCGCAGCACCGCACGCAGCGCCTCGGCGTTCTCCTCGGCGCTGCCGCCGCGCACCTCGGCGAGCGTGCGCTCCGCCACGCCGAGGTCGCGCGGCGTGACGCGGCGCTGGGTGACCTCCACGCCGCGCACCTCGAACAGCGTCGTCGGCGCGGAGACCGAGATCTCGTCGAGACCCTCGTCGCTCGATACCACGAGGGCATGCCGAACGCCGAGCCGCGCCAGCGCCCCGGCCAGCAGCTCGGCGGTTTCGAGCCGGGGCGTGCCCAGCACGTGACAGTTGGCCGAGGCGGGGTTCGTGAGCGGTCCGAGGATGTTGAAGACCGTGCGCACCCCGATCTCGCGCCGCAGGGGCGCGGCGAAGCGCATCGCCGGGTGGAACGACTGCGCGAAGAGGAAGCCGACGCCCGTGCGCTCGATGCAGCTCGCCACCTGCTCCGGTGCGAGCGCGATCTCCGCCCCGAGCGCCTCGAGCAGATCCGCCGAACCGGACTGCGAGGTCATCCCGCGGTTTCCGTGCTTGGCGACCTTCGCGCCAACGGCCGCTGCGACGATCGCGGCCGCCGTCGAGACGTTGAACGTGTTGAGGCCCGAGCCGCCGGTCCCGCAGGTGTCGAGCAGCGGGCGCGCGTCGACATGCGCCTTCAGCGAGTGCTCGCGCATCACGCGCGCCATCCCGACGACCTCGTCGACGGTCTCGCCCTTGTGGCGCAGCGCGAGGACGAAGGCGCCGAACTGCGCGGGCGTCGCCTCCGCCTCCATGATCTCGTTCATCACGGCGGCGGCCTCGTCCTCGCTGAGGTCGCGCCCTTCTTCGACAAGCACGCCGATTGCCTCGCCGATCATGCTCCGGTGTCCGTTCGCAACGCCGTGCCCATCACGCTGCCTCCCGGTCCGGAGCAAGCACGATGCCGGGGAGGCAAGCAAGTGCCGGAACCAGCTGCTGCCGTACCAGATCGGCATGGAGGCCCAGCGTTGTGAGCGTCACCGATCCGAGAACCAGCCCTCCGTCATCCTCCCCGAACACGACTGGCGAAGGCGACTCGATCCCACCGACTCGGATCACCATCCATCCCGCGTCGCGTTCCACACGGCTGCCGTCGGCGAGCGCGAACCTGATGCGTCGTGTGGGTTCGACGCCCAGCCTGTGCAGCGTCGACGCTGGGGCGACGGTGAACGTGGCGCCGGTGTCGACCATCGCTTCCATGCTCTCGAAGGGCCCGTCCGGCCCGGCGGCCACCTCGACCGTGACGTTGAAGGTGCCCATCTCAGCCCGCCTCCCGCCTCACGCCGGAGCCGCCGCGGTGCGCGGCGAATCCATCGCGAGGAAGTTGCGCAGCAGGTCGTGGCCGGTGGTCGTCATGATCGACTCGGGGTGGAACTGGACGCCCTCGATCGGCAGGGTGCGGTGGCGGACGCCCATGATCACCCCGCTCTCCGCGCGCGCCGTGACCTCCAGCTCGTCGGGCAGCGTGTCCGGCTCGATCGCCAGTGAATGATAGCGAATCGCCTCGAACGGCTGCGGCAGCGACTCGAAGACACCCTTGCCGTCGTGCGTCACCGTCGAGATCTTGCCGTGCATGATCTCGCCCGCCGGACCGACCCGCGCGCCGAACGCCTCGCCGATGCTCTGGTGCCCGAGGCAGACGCCGAGGAGCGGCGCCTGCCCGGCCGCGGCCCGGATCAGGTCGATTGAGATCCCCGCCTCCGCCGGGGTGCAGGGCCCGGGCGAGACGACGATCCGCTCCGGCCCCATCGCCAGGCAGTCCTCGACGCTCGCCTCGTCGTTGCGCACGACCTCGACTGTCGCACCCAGTTCGGAGAGGTACTGGTAGAGGTTGTAGGTGAACGAATCGTAGTTATCGATCAGCAAGAGCATGGGAACGCTCCAAACAAGCTGCGCGAGTAAGCGGCAGATCGGCTGCGGACGTTATCGATGAGCAGGAGCATGGTCAGGCCTCCTCGTCGTCGTCGGGGTCCGCCTGCGAGGCGGCGAGCATCTTCTCGAGTTGTTGCGTGTGCGCGCGGTCGTGCGCCGCGATGCGGGCGATCCGGTCGCCGACGCGCACCGCGCCGCGATCGGCGTGGTCGCCGTACGCGTCGAGCGCGTCCTGATCGAGGGTCTCGAGCCAGGTGAGCGTCTCCGCGCGCAGCGCGTCGAGCCGTTCGAGCTCGGCGCGGTCGTTCGCCGGGCGCGAGCGTCCGGCGCGCTCGGCCTCGCCCTGCGCCGGGTTGAAGGGGCGCCAGGTGTGGCCGGGCGTCTTGAGCAGCTCGCGCGCCTCGGAGGCGTAGTAGGCCTCCACCGTGGCGCAGTGCGTGAGCAAGTCGACCGGCGCCCACTCGCCGTCGAGACTGACGTCGCGCCACGGCTCGTCGAGCGCGAGGTACGCGGCGCGCAGCGCATCGCGCGCCGTGATCAGTTCGACCGTCAGGCCCTCGGAGTCCGCGCTCTTCGGGAGCGCGCTCGCGTCCGCCGGCAAGCCGCGCAGCCACTCGCGCACGCCCTCGACGAGATCGATGCCCGGCGCCGTGCCGGGGGGCGCCCAGGCGGCATCGAGGAAGTCGGCGGGCGCGTACTGCGGGTCGCCGCTCCAGGAGCTGCAGATGAAGACGTTGGCGATCGCGGCCGGCAGCGCCAGCGAGTCGTTGAACTCGCGCCGGTCGGGCGACAGGCGGAGGCGGTCGGCCAGCAGCCGCGCCAGCGCCTGCTCCGCGGTCTCGTCGTCGGCGACGGGCTCCGAGGGCAGCGTCCAGCGGCTGCCCGCGCCGCTGCGCTCCTCGCGGGCGTGGCGCACGAGCAGCACGCGACCGTCGCTGCGGCGCAGCGCGGCGGATGCGACGAGCGGCTTGGCGTCCATCAGTAGCCCAGGCTTCCCGAGGGCGTGCTCATGCCCGCCCGCTCCTCGGCGTCGTCGATCGCCGCCATCAGCGCCCGCGCCTTGTGCTGCGTCTCCTCGAACTCTCGCTGCGGGTCGGAGTCGTAGACGATGCCGCCGCCGGCCTGCACGTAGGCGACGCCGTCGCGCAGCAGCACCGTGCGGATCGTGATGCACGTCTCGACGTTTCCCGAGAGGTCGAAGAAGCCGACGGCCCCCGCGTAGGGGCCGCGCTGGTCCGGCTCCAGCTCCGCGATGATCTCCATCGCGCGGATCTTCGGCGCGCCGGAAACCGTGCCCGCGGGGAAGGCCGAGCGCAGCGCGTCGTAGCCGCTCATCCCCTCGCGCAGCTCGCCCCGTACGTGGCTCACCAGGTGCATGACGTGCGAGTAGAACTCGAGGTCGAAGCTCTGCGTCACCTCGACCGAGCCGGACTTCGAGACGCGCCCGACGTCGTTGCGCCCGAGGTCGAGCAGCATCACGTGCTCGGCGATCTCCTTGGGATCGTTGCGCAGCTCCTCGGCCAGCCGCTCGTCCTCGGCGGGCGAGCCGCTGCGCGGGCGCGTCCCGGCGATCGGATGCACGTCGACGACGCCGTCCTCGACCTTCACGAGCAGCTCCGGCGAGGCGCCGATGATCGCGACATCGTCGAACTGCAGCAGGTACATGTAGGGCGAGGGGTTGACCACGCGCAGCGAGCGGTACAGCTCGACCGGATGCACGCCGGTCTCGCGCGAGAAGCGCTGCGCGATCACCGCCTGGATGATGTCGCCCTCGACGATGTACTGCCTGGTGCGCTCGACGGCCCGCAGGTAGTCCCCGTGCGCCCAGTTGGAGCCGATCGGCTGCCCGGTCGGCCCGTCGAGCGGGACGTAGGGCAGCGCGGCGAGGGGCGCCTCGAGGCGCTCCGTGAGCCGATCGATCTTCGCGACCGCCGCGTCGTAGGCGGCGTCGACGTCGCCATCGAGGCGCGCGTGCGAGATCACCTTGATGGTGTGCAGCACATGGTCGAAGACCAGCAGCGTGTCGGTGAACATCAGCCACGACTCGGGTACGCCCAGCGCGTCCGTTGCCGGTCGCGGGATGCGCTCGAAGTGCCCGACGGTCTCGTAGCCGAGGTAGCCGACGGCGCCGCCGTGGAAGCGCGGCAGCCCCGGCGCCGGGACCGGCCGGAGCTCGGCGATCTCGTCCTCGATCACGCTCAGCGGGTCGCCATCCTCGTGGTGCAGGGCGCTCACGCGGTACGGCTCGGCGCCGATGTAGGAGTAGCGCCCCATGCGCTCGCCGCCCTCGACGGATTCGAGCAGGAAGGAGTACTTGCCGCGGGCGACCTTGAGGTAGGCGGAGACGGGCGTCTCCAGGTCGGCGCGCACCTCGCGGTAGATCGCCGCGATGTTGCCCTCGCCGGCGGCCGCGAGGCGGTGCAGCTCCTCGCGGCTGGGGGAGGTGCGGGTTGCGGTCGGTGTGGTCATCGTTGTGGTCCTGTTCTTGCGTTGCAGCGTTCCGTGCGCGAGGCGTACGGCCACCACCAGACGCCGCCGAGGCGTGCGGCGGTCTGGGGGCGGTACGGCGCAGGGCTGCTGCGATGCACGATCAAGCCTCCTCGTTTCCTCCGACCGTGGGTTACCCCGAATACAAAGGGACCACCGCCCTGGGGCGATGGTCCTCGCGGCGCCACCCAAGTTCCGCGCGCCGGGGGCCTCGCGGCCCGCGGCTCGCGCTCATTCGAGGCACGGCCGCCCGGCTGCCCCGGACGCGGGGCGTGGCGGCGATGCCTTGGGCCTGGATAACGGCGCCCACACCGTCGACGCCTACTTGCCCCTTGTCGGGTCGATTGGGGGCGTTCGGGCCGAGACTCCCGGGTCCATTCCGCCGCTGCTGTCGGGCGCCGGGCTTCCACCTTGCCCCGGCTCTCTGGGCCCCGCGTGGCGGCGTACTACTCCCGTTCCGCGTCGCTCTCTTTGTGCTGCGACCGAGATCGAGGCTACGGCTGGCCGCCGGGGAGTGTCAACGACGCCCGCTCACACCTCCACCGCGCGCCGGCCCGGTCGTGCGCGCTCGCCGGCGACCCAGGCGCGGACGCGGGCGACCGTGACGTCGAGGTCGCCCTCGACGTTGACGATGACGGCGTCGAAGGCGGCCTGCTGCTCCAGCTCGGCGCGGGCGCTGGCGAGGCGACGCGCGATTTCGGCGGGGTCCGTGCCGCGCTCGCGCAGCCGCTGCTCGATCTGATCGAGGCTCTCGGGGGCGATGAACAGCAGCCGCGCCTCCGCGATCGCCTCGCGGATCGCGATCGCACCCTGCACGTCCACCTGCAGCAGCACGTCGCGCCCGCTGCCGAGGGCGGCGCGGAGCTGCGAGCGGGGCGTGCCGTAGAGGCGGTCATGCACCTCGGCGTGCTCGACAAGCTCGCCGGAGCGGATGGCCGCCTCGAATGCCTCGCTGCTCGCGAAGACGTAGTGGACGCCGTCGACCTCGCCGGGGCGGGGCGGGCGCGTGGTCATCGTGACGGGGCGGGCGAACTCGTCGCCCGCGAGCAGGGCGCTCATCAGCGCGTCCTTGCCGACGCCCGATGGTCCCGAGATCACGGCGAGCAGCGGTGGGGGAGTCGACACCGCCGCGCGCCCTACGCCGAACCGAGCCGTTCGAGGTCCGACCAGAACGCGGGGTAGGAGACGCCGACCGCGTCCGCGCCCTCGATCTGCGAGTCGCCCTCGGCGATCAGCGCGCCGGCCGCGCCGAGCATCGCGAGGCGGTGGTCGCCCGCTGCCTCGACACGCCCGCCACGCAGCCGCGCCGAGCCGCCGATGGCGAGACCGTCGGCGCGCTCCTCGACCTCCGCGCCGAGGGCGCGCAGCGCCGCCGCCGTGGTGGCGACGCGGTCGGATTCCTTCACACGTAGCTCGGCGGCGTCGGCGATCACGGTCTCGCCCTCGGCGACCGTGCCGGCCAGCGCGAGCAGCGGCAGCTCGTCGATTGCGCGAGGGATGACCTCGCCCTCGATGCGCACGCCGCGCAGCGTGGCGGAGCGCACGCGCAGGTCGGCGACGGGCTCGCCGCCGACGGTGCGCGACTCGAGCTCCTCGATGTCCGCGCCCATCTCGCGCAGCGCGTCGAGGACGCCCGCGCGCGTGGGGTTGAGGCCGACGCCGGTGAGCAGCACGTCGGCGTCCGGGTGCAGCGTGGCGGCGACGATCCAGACGGCCGCCGTGGAGATGTCGCCGGGGACGCGCACGTCGATCGCCTGCAGGTCGCCGGCGGGCGGCGTGAGCGTGACCGTTGCGTCCTCGACGGCGACGTGCGCGCCCATCGCGGCCAGCATGCGCTCGCTGTGGTCGCGCGAGCGCGAGGGCTCGGCGACGGTCGTCGCTCCCTCGGCCGCCAGCCCGGCGAGCAGGATCGCGGACTTGACCTGCGCCGAAGCGACCGGTGTCTCGATGCGCTGGCCGCCGGCGATCGTACCGCCCTCGATCACGAGCGGTGGCAGCGTGCCGTCCGCGCGCGCGCTCATGCGCGCGCCGAGGGCGCGCAACGGCTGCACGATGCGTCCCATCGGGCGACCTCGCAAAGAGCCGTCGCCGGTCAGCACGGAAAGGAACGGGAACCCGGCAAGCAGGCCGCTCAGCAGCCGGATCGTCGTGCCGGAGTTCCCGCAGTCGAGCACGTCGGATGCCTCGTGGAGCCCGGCGCGGCCCCGCCCGCGGACCACGAGCGCGTCCTCGGCGACCTGCTCGATCTCCGCGCCGAGCGCGCGCATGCACTCGAGCGTGGAGCGGGTATCGGCCGCGTCGAGGAAGCCGTCGATGCGCGCCTCGCCCTCGGCGGCGGCGTTGAGCATCAGCGCGCGATGGGTGATGGACTTGTCGCCGGGGATGTCGAGCTTGCCGCGCAGCCGCGCGGGCGCTGTGACTCGCATCGCCGGCGGGCCGCCCACCCGTGGGCTAGCGGCGGCCGAAGAGGCGCCTGCGCTGGCGCGTCTTTTCGTCCACGTCGGCGCTGTCTTCGGTCATCTGGCGCAGGCGCTCGGAGAGCGCGCCGCCAAGGAGCATGTCGGTCATCCCGGGCACCGGGATGCCGGAGCCCTTCTGGTCGATCTCGACGCGCCCGATCTGACCGTCGTGGAAGGCGATGTGGTCGATGTTCAGCTGCGCCAGGTGACGCAGGAACTCCTCGTCCCGATCGGGGTCCGTGATCATGTCCTCGAGGTCGTAGATGGCGCCGCGCAGGCGCTGCAGCCAGTGCACCACCTGATCGCGGTTGGTGACCGCGATGTCGTGCGACATCAGCTCGTCCGTGCCGGCGAGGCGGGTGGTGTCCTTGAAGCCGCTGGCCGCCAGCAGCGACAGCTCCGGCCAGGCCTCGGAGTCGCGCACCAGGCGGAAGATCGCGCTCGCGGCGAACATCGGCAGGTGCGAGATCGCGGCGGCGTAGGCGTCGTGCTCCGCGGCGTCCATGAACATCGGCTTCGCGCCCAGCGCCGTGGCAAGGCCGGAGACCGTCTCGACGGCGTCGCTGGAGGCGGAGCGCGAGGGCACCACGACCCAGCGCGCGTCCTGGAACAGCGTCGCCTCAGCGGCCGCGGGTCCGAACTCCGTCTTGCCGGCCATCGGGTGGCTGCCCACGAAGTTGACCGAGTTCGGGAGCAGCTCCTCGGCCCAGCTCATCACCTGCGCCTTGGTCGAGCACGTGTCGGTGACGATTGTGCCCACGGTCAGGCTGGACGCGATCTCCTCCATCACCTCGCGGGTGGCGAGCACCGGCGTGCTGATCACCACCAGCGCGGCGCCCTGGACGGTCTGGCGCAGGCTGCTCCCGCGCCGGTCGATCGCCTTGCGCCGCTCAGCCTCGCGCTCGCGCTCGCGGCTGGTGTCGAAGCCGACGATCTCGATGTCCTCCGTGCCTTCGGCTGCCTTCAGCCCGAGGCCGATCGAAGCCCCGATCAGGCCCGTACCGAGGATGGCCAGCTGTGTCATGTGCACCGTGCCCGTTCGCGCGTCGGCAGCGCGGAGCGCCGCCGTTTCGGCCGGTCTCGATGGTAGCACGGGAGGCCTGGCCGCCCTCGGCGCGACCCGTCAGACGACCTGGTCGGCCTCCATCAACCAGGCCAGCTCGCGGTCGCCGCCGGGCGAGGCGTCGTGGTGGCGGCGGACCAGCTCGCAGACGCGCGGCGAGCAGCCGATCGCGAGGAGCCGTGTCGCTCCTCGCGCCGGGTGATCGCGCTGGGCGGCGAGGGCGCGCGCCAACCGTCCGCCCTCGGGGTCGGCCAGGCGCTCGTGCAGCCCGGGCGCGAACTGCAGCAGCAGCACGTGGAGGATGCGCTCGTGCGCGTGCAGCGCGCCCTTGCCCGTGTTGTGCAGCAGCGCGGCGATCAGCAGCTCGTCGGAGGGCGAGGCGTTGGCGCGCAGCCAGGCCAGCACGTCGAGGGCGTGACGGCGTTCCCGGCCCTGGAGCGTCTCGAACAGCCGCAACTCGGCGGGGCGGAGCAGATCCCGCACGGCGCGCTCTTCGGAAGGGGAAAGCGAACCGCGGAGGCCTCGAAAGAAGCGCCGGGCGTGCCTCGCGAGGTCGGTCGCGGCGGCCCGCACCGCCGTCAGACCAGCCGCACCAGGGTGTCGCCGGCGAACAGCTTGAGCAGGAAGTCGCGCGGCGGGCCCATTACCTCGAACAGCCACGCCGGCCCCCCGAGGAAGGGAAGGATGATCAGCACCATCAGGATGCCGGGGCACCACGGCTCCAGCCTCGAGAACTGCGCCGCGAGCGGCCTCGGCAGCAGCCCGGCGGCGACCCGGAATCCATCGAGCGGCGCGAGCGGGATGAGGTTGAAGATCGCGAGGATCACGTTGAGCAGCACGATCGTCCCGAGGAACAGCCCGACGAGGTTCTCCGGAGACTCGGTCCACACCTGCGCGGCGAAGTTGGCCAGCGAAGGCGCGACGAACGGATGGAAGAACGGCACCCAGCCGAGCTTGATCGGCAGCCCGGCGATCGCGGCGACCACCAGGTTCGTCGCCGGCCCGGCGACGGCGATGGTAGCCATGTTCAGCTTGGGATTGCCCGAGGTGTTGAACGGGTTGACCGGCACCGGCCGCGCCCAGCCGAAGCCCGCGAGGAAGATCAGCGCCGCTCCCAGCGGATCCAGGTGCCGCTTCGGGTTGAGCGAGAGCCGCCCGAACGAGCGCGGCGTGCGGTCCCCGAGCGAGTCCGCGACGTAGGCGTGGGCGACCTCGTGCAGCACCAGTCCGACCAGCAGCGAGGCGCCGAATGCAGCGATCAAAATGACGAAGGCGGCCGGTGCGTCATCGAGCACCGCCAGATAGCGAAGTATCACGCGTCCAGCGTAGCAGGGGTCACGGCAGAGCGCGCTGACCGGGCCGTCGAGGCGCGCGTACCCGCCCGCGCGTTGACACGGTGCGACGGCGGTTCATATCGTGATTCGAGCCCACAGGCGACTGTGGCTCACCGGCGGGGGCCGAATTCCCGGGAAGCCCGAGGGCGCTTGATCATGCCCCGCCGTGTCCTGCCGCTGCTGGCCCTGCTCGCGCCGCTTGCCCTGGCGGTCGCCGTCGCGTGCGACTTCCGGGATGGCGAGCCGGAGCCGCCTCCAGCCGAGGCGCGGCTCGTCTTCGCCGAGTTCGGCCCCGGCGAGGACCGCATCTACGTCGCCCCGGCGGCCGACCTGGAAGCGCGCGAGTTGCTCGCGAGCGTGCCGCACGCGCAGGGCTGGGCGCTGACGCCTGCCACGGAGCTGGTCGGCTCGCTCATCGCCTTCGTCGCGCTCCCGCCCGAGGCCGAACCGCGCCGCGACTCGCCCGCGGAGTTGTGGCTGCTGGACGCCGCCAGCGGCGGTCTGACGCGCCTTGCCGGCGACGCCGATCTGCTCGTGCCGCCCGTTTTCGACCGCGAAGGGCGCTACCTCGTCTATCGCAGCAGCGACGGCATTGAGGGGACGCAGGCGCTGGTGCGCGTCGACCTCGAAACGCGCGAGCGGCGGACCGTGCGCGAGCTCACGACGCGCTTCGGGATTCTGCCCGTGGCCGTCCCGGCGGACGGGGGCGTGGTCTACGCGGAGCTCACCAACGGCGGCACGGACCTCTACCGCGTCGGCGGCGACGGCGAGGGCGACGCCACGCTGTTGCTGCACGCCTCCGATCACATCGCGAGCGGCTGGCGGCTCTCCCCGGACGGTCGCACGCTCTCCTACCTGGCGCCGCGAATCGAGGCCGAGCGCGTGGTGCAGCGTCTCCACGTCACGCCAATCGACGGCGGCGGCGAGCCGCGCATCGAGGCGAGCGACGGCTTCGTCGGCGATCAGTTCTCGCCCGTCTGGACGCCCACGGGCGACGGCATCACGTTCGGGCAGGAGCCCGGCTTCCTGCCGGGGGTAGCCCCGTTCACGCTCCGTCTCGAGGACGGCGGCGAGCAAGGGCAGCTGACGGCGCCGGACCAGGGCTTCGACGCTCCGCTCGGCTGGAGCAGCGACGGTCGCTATCTGGCGACGCGCAGCTTCGACGGGCGCGATGCCTATGAGCCGGGCCGCGAGTCGCTGGTGGTGATCGCGAGCGCCGGTGGGCGGGCGATCGTGCCGGGGGACTTCGATCTGATCTTCATCGGCTGGCTGCTCGATGCCTGAGGTCGCCGTGCGCCGGGTCGCGCGCGCGGCGCTGCTCGTCTTCGCCGCCGCGCTGGCGCTTGGTCTCTGGTCGTCGCCCCGGGGTGCGGAGCCGGCGCTGGCCTGCGCCTTCCTGCGTACGCCGCAGACCTACGAGGCGGATCGCTCGCGCCAGGCCTACATGGACGTGATCGACGCCGCGGCGGTCGATGCGTTGTTCCCGGGCGATCCCTTCTTCGGCCTGCCCACGGTCGAGGTGGGGACGCGCAGCAATCGCTCCGACAGCGCGATTCGGCAGGTGCCTGTAGAGGTGCTGCGCGCGGTCGCGTGGGTGGAGTCCGGCATCACGATGGCCTCGCGGTCGGTCTCTTTCGAGTCATCCGGCGACACGCTCATCTCATTCGATTGCGGTCACGGCGTGATGCAGGTGACGACGGGCATGACCCTGCCGCTGGGCGCCAATCGCGGCCCGAGCGCGACGCAGGTGAGCGTGGCGACGCACTACGCGTACAACATCGCGCGCGGCGCTGCGATCCTCGTGGACAAGTGGAATCGCGCCCCTCAGTCGCGCCCGATCGTCGGCACGGACACCGGCTCGTCGCCGCAGCTGATCGAGAACTGGTACTACGCCGTCTGGTCCTACAACGGATTCAGCGGACCGGGCGCCATCAGGTCCAATCACCCCGCGGACCCCGTGTTCGGTGGTTGGCCGCGCGAGCGCTATCGCTGCGACGGGACGCAGTCGCGCAACCGCTACCCCTACCAGGAGCTGATCTGGGGCTGCATGGCGCGCCCGCCAACGCCGAACGGCGTCCCGCTCTGGAGTCCCGTCGATGCGACGCTTCCGAACCTCTCGCAGGTCAGCTACTTCGAGGCACTCTCGGTCGCGAACTTCCGATTCCCCTTCGCGCGCATGGACATGCCCACGCCGCAACCGGCGCACCAGACGGACCCGCCGGCCGTCCGCCGGGGGTTCCGATCGGACGTGCTCGCCGCGCCACGACTCTCCGTGAACGAGCCACCGATCGAGATCCGCACGGAGGGCACCTACGAGGAGACCCGCGCGACCGTGCGCATCGCGAACTCGGGCACGGGCATCCTCTCCTGGTTGGCAACGTCGTCGGCCGGCTGGATCGTGGTCGATCCGCCGGCCGGAGTGGCCCTCGGAACGGACGTCGATTGCACGGGCCGGGGCTGCAGCCGGGAGGCCGAGATCACGATCACCGTGAATCCCACGCTGCTGCCGGGGGCGAGAGCCCGTGGAACGTTGCGCATCAGCACGCCCAATGGGCAGGGCAGGGATGTCGAGATCCGCATCGACGTCGATGCGGACTTCGAGGTGGGCGCGCCCGGCACCAGCCGCGCCTACTGAGCGACCCCCGCTACACTCGATCCATGGAGGCGAGAGCGATGTTCGAGCTGATCCGCTCGTGGCTCGACGCGATCCGGCGCAATCACGCGCTGGAGCACGCCACGGTTGCGGTCCTGCTCGCGCGTCGCGGGCCCACGCGGCTCGCCGGGCGCGCCACCGCGAGCGGCTTCGTGATCCTCGGCGACCTCGAGACGGACGAGGTCGCCGCTGCGGCGCACGAGGCGCTCAGGCGCCTCCAGGCCGGCGAGGCGTCGCTCGCGATCTCGCCGCTGTGCGGCACGACGATCGCGGTGGGCGCGGGCCTGTGCGCGCTCGCAGCCACGCTGGTGCTCGCGACCGGGCGTCCCTGGACCCGCTTCCCCAACGCGTTCACGGCGGCCGCGCTGGCCGCGGTCGGGGGGCAACCGGCCGGGCGCTGGGTGCAGCAGCACGTCACCACGCTGGCCGACCACGGAGGCGTCGAGATCCTCGGAGTCCGCACGTTCTTCGGACGGGTGCACCAAGTCCAGACGCGCGGGCCGGCGGGCGCCTAAGGCGCGGCTAGCCGCCCTCGGTAGCGGCGCGACGCCGCTCCCAGTCCTGCACGAAGGGGTTGTGCTCCTTCTCGAAGGCCACCGAGGTCTCCTGCATGTGGCCCGGCAGCACGACCGTCTCGTCCGGCAGCACCAGCAGCTTCTCGGTGATGCTCGTCAGCTCCTCGGCGTAGCTGCCGCCCGGCATGTCCGTGCGGCCGATCGAGCCGCGGAACAGGGTGTCGCCGCTGAACAGGAACTTCGCGTCGTCGTTGTAGTAGCTGACGCTTCCGGTGGTGTGGCCGGGCGTGGTGATCACACGCAGGCGCACTCCGTCCACCTCGACGATGTCGGCATCCTCGACATAACCGTCCGGGTCGGGCGGGCCTTGCGCCAGGTCCAGCCCCATCTTCCGGGCCGAGGTCTTCCAGCCGTTCTGCAGCAAGTCCAGATCGCTCGCGTGGAGCAGGAACTTCGCCCCGGTCGCCTCGTGCACCCCGTGGACGCCGAGGATGTGGTCGAGGTGCGCGTGCGAGTTCGCGATCGCCTTGATCGTCACGCCCATGTCGCGCGCGAGCGCCAGGATCTCCTCCGGCTGGTCGCCGGGGTCGATGCAGATCGCCTCGCCCGTCCGGCGGTTGCCGATGACCCAGCAGTTCTCCTGGAAGACCCCGACGACGATCCCGCGGACCATGAGCTCGTTTGCGACTTCCATCGTCGGTCCGTCCTTGCGCTGCACCGCTGGCCCCGGCGGCGGGCCGCGCCCATGAGGGCAGCGTAGCGGTCCTCGCGCGCGCGGGCTACGCGAGGAGTTGCGCCGCGATGAACTCCAGGCCGAGATCGCGCACGTGCTGGGGCGTCTCGGCGTGGCCGCCGGGGTTGGCGTATAGGCGCTTGTCGGCCGAGCCGAGCAGATCGAAGAGCGCCAGCACACCCTCGCGATCGAACAGCTCGTCGTCCCACTGCATCAGGAACAGCGTCGGGCAGGCGAGGCGGGGAGCGTCGCGCACCAGCCGGGCGAAGAGGCTGTCCTCCGTCCGCGCCGAGCTGCGCACGCCACAGAGGCCAAGCACGGCGGCGCGGATACGACCGTCGGCAACGAGGAAGGGCAGGCCGAACATCGTGCCCATCGAAACGCCGCCGTAGCCGACGCGGTCCTCGTCGAACTCGCCGAGGTCGAGGAGCGCGTCGAGCGTCGCCTGCCAGTCGCCCACCATCTCCCCGGCGACCGTGGCGTCGTAGCGCTGCTCGCGGCCGCGCGCGGCGCGGTCGCCGTGGTAGGGGCCGTCGATGGCTGCGGCGGCGATGCCGTAGCGGCGGACGTAGGCGTGCGCGCGCTCCAGGCGGCTCTCGTCGCGCTTGTGCCCGGCGCCGCCGTGGCCCAGCAGCACCAGCGGTGTCGCGCTGCCGGCCTGCTCCGGCGTCCACAGCACGCCGGGCACGCGCCCTTCGGGCCGCACGATGTCGAAGCGGCGCTCGCGCACGCCCTCGGCGGTTCCGGCTTCGCTGATGCGTTCCAGCATGCGGGGGTGGTAGCGCACGCGGCGCGGGGACGCAACCGGCGGCGGGTTTTACTTTCGGGCCCGGCTGTCGATAATGGTAGTGGGGGGTAACCGGACAGGAACGCCCCTATGCCTCCGCTGCACCGCCCGGGTCGCACGGCGCGACCCCGGGGTCGGATCCCCTTCGGAATCTCCCTGCCTTCCGTCTCGGCCGCGCTCGTTGCGGCGCTTGCGGCGATCGCGCTCACGCTTGCCGGTGGCGGCCCCGCCACGGCCGCAGCCGCACCCTGCCACGTCGCCGCCGAGGCCGGCGTGGCGCCCCTCGGCACCCTGAGCACGCCGCTCGAGATCGAGATCATGTGCGACGCCACCGCGCGGGTGGAGGTGCACGTACCCGGCGCCGCCGGCTCGGCGCACTTCGTGGAGGCGCGTTCGCCGCTGCGGATCGAGGACGAGCGCGCGTACCTCTGCCGCGGTCAGGATCCAAGCCTCGAGGTCGGCTCGGAGGCCCTCGGCTGGTTCCAGTCGGTGCCGATCCGCGGAGTGAAGGCGCTGCCGCAGTGCGACGTGCTGCTCAGGCCCGGATCGATGCGTCTGCAGTGGAGCGGACCGCGCATGGAGGTGCGCGATGCCTTCGCGGGAGGCGCGCTCGGCTGGTCCGAGTGGGAGCGGGGCCCCGGGGGCCTCGTCCCGGGCCTCTCCGTCTGGGTGGTGCCGGGAGACGAGCCGTGGCATGCGATCGGCTGGGGAGATGGTGTGCCGCCGGGTCTCCGGGGCCTGTCGTACCTCTCGCCGGGGGGCGAGTACCTCGTGATCTCCGATGCGGAGCGGCCGTGGACGTTCCCACGGCCTCGCGAGACCGATTCGCCGTTCGAGAACGCCCAGGTCGTTGCCTTCTACGGCTACCCGGGCGTGCCCGTGATGGGCGTGCTCGGCAACGCCCCGCCCGCCGAGACCGCTCAGGAGGTTGCGGATTGGGCCGCACGCTACGATCGGCTGAATGGCCCGCGCGCCGTCATCCCGGCCTTCCACCTGATCACCGCCGTCGCCCAGGCACACCAGACGACCGACGGCACCTACCTGAGCCGGATGTCCGACGAGATGATCGAAACGTACGTCGAGGCCGCCCGCGAACACGGGATGCTGCTGTTCCTGGACGTGCAGATCGGCTGGAGCGACCCGCTCACCGAGGTCAAGCTGCTCGATCGCTTCTTGCGCGAGCCGTTCGTGCACCTGGCGCTCGATCCGGAGTTCGCAACCCTGAGCCGGGGCGTGCGCCCGGGCCTGGCGATCGGATCGCTGGAGGCCGAAGAACTCAACGAGGTCCAGCACTACCTCGCAGAGCTGATCGAGGACGAGGGATTGCCGACGAAGATCCTCGTCGTGCATCAGTTCGTCGACTGGATGCTGCTCGACCCCGGCGCCGTTGAGGACGTCGCCGGCGTTGAGGTGACGATCGACATGGACGGCTTCGGAGGCATCAGGCTGAAGCTGCTGCACTACGAGCGGTACGCGCTCGCAGCGCCCTCGGAGCGGGCGGCGATCAAGCTGTTCTTCCGGCAGGACGATCCGATCATGTCGCCCGAGCAGATCCAGGCCCTCACGCATGTGCCGGACATGATCATCTACCACTAGGCTGCCGCCTGGACTCCGACTCGAACTCCCTGCTGCGCCTTGCGGCTGCCGGTGTGTATACTTAACGGCGAGCTGGCGGGTTTCGGCTCGGATGTGGGCATGCCTCGCCGGTTTTTTGTTGCCCTCTTTCTGATCGCCCTTCTTGCCGCGCCCGTAGCCGGGCTGCGGCCGGCGTCCGCCGGCGCGGCAGCGAGCGTCGCCACGCTCGATGCGCCCGCGCGCCCCGCGTTCGGGCAGCTCGTCCCCGGTCGCGAGGCGGTCGTGCGCGGCGACGGCGACTGCCTGCGCCTGCGCGACTTCCCCTCGCTGTCCGGCAGTCAGATCAGCTGCGTCGCGGACGGGACGACGCTGGACGTGCTGGAAGGTTCGGTCAGCGCGGACGGGTACGACTGGCAGCACGTGCGGGTGCATGGCGTCGCCGGCTGGGTCGCCTCGGACTTCCTCGATCCGCTGCCGCCCGCGCCAGCCTGCGGATCGCAGGCCGGCAGCTCAGGAATCGGGCCGGGGCTGCTGGGCTGGGTCCCGGAGTCGGGGTGGGGGCTCGTCATCTGGGGCGGCGGCACGGCCCACGGGATCGCGAACGCGGCTGCCCTGAAGGGCTGCAACCTGCGATCGGTCTGGGCGACCAAGACCGAGGGCGGCTTCGTCTCCTACATCTTCGGCGCGCCGGCCTTCGTGAACGTCGCGTGGTTCCAGGAGTTCCCAGGCGGGCGCATCCCGACCGGCACGCCGCTGATGATCAAGTGCGACCACACGGTCGGACGCCTCGCGCGCAGCATCGAGGGCGCCCCCGCAGCAGCTGCGTTGCCGATCCCGCCACCCAGCTCCGCGGCGCCGCAACCCGTCCACGCGAAGCCCGCTCCGACGATCAGCGCGGAGGCCGCGGTCGTGATCGACGCCGGCTCCGGCGCCGTGCTCTTCGACAAGGACGCCCGGGAGTCGTACGCCCCGGCCAGCCTCACGAAGATCGCGACGGCGATCCTTGCCATTGAAGGCAGCGACCTCGGCGGCTGGGTGGAGAACGACGTCGATAGCCGCGTCATGTACGACAGCTCGCTGATGGGACTGCTGCCGGGCGACTGCTTCACGGTGGCGGACCTGCTCTACGGGCTGATGCTGCCCTCCGGGAACGACGCCGCGCTCGCCCTCGGGCGGCACCTGAGCGGTTCGGACGAGGAGTTCGTGGACGCCTTGAACACTCTGCTGCATCGGCTGGGCCTCGACGACAGCGAGTTCGCGAACCCGCACGGCCTCGACGAGGCTGGACACCACGCCTCCGCCTACGACCTCGCGATGCTCGCCCGCTACGGGATGACGCTGCCCGAGTTCGCCTCGATCGTCGGTGAGACGTACTGGACGGCCCGCGGCTCGCGCGACCTCTCGATGCGCAACGGCAACTATCTGCTGGGCAGCTACGCGGACGCCGACGGCGTCAAGACCGGCTTCACGGAGGACGCCGGCCTGACGCTGGTGGCGTCAGCCACGCGTGACGACAGGCGGCTCTTCGTCGTGCTGCTGAACGCGCCGAACCGCTTCGAGGAGGCTCGCTGGCTGCTCGACTGGGCGTTCGAGGAGCACCTCTGGCCCGGCTAGCGCTCGTTGCTAGCGCGAGCCTCGCAGGCGCGGGTCCAGCACGTCACGGATGCGGTCACCGAGCAGGTTGAAGGCGAGCACGGTGAGGCTGATCGCCGCGCCGGGGGCCAGCACCAGCCACGGCGCCACCTCCATGAACTGGCGCGCCGAGCGCAGCATCACGCCCCACGACGGGTCCGGCTCCTGCGCCCCCATTCCGAGGAAGGCGAGGCTGGCCTCGATCAGGATCGCGGCGCCCAGCAGGGTGGACATCATGATCAGGATCGGAGCGGTCACGTTGGGCAGCACGTGCCGCACCATGATCCGGAGCGGCGTGGCGCCAATCGTGCGTGCCGCCTCCACGTAGACGTTCTCCTTCGCGGCCAGCACCGCGCTGCGGATCACGCGCGAGACCGCCGGCGTGATCGCGATGGTGATCGCGAGCACGCCGGTCTCCGTGCTCGGGTCGAACACCGCCGCGAAAAAGAGCGCGAGGACGAGTCCGGGAATCGAGAGCAGCGCGTCGACGACGCGCTGGATCACGAGGTCCAGCCAGCCGCCGGCGAAGCCGCTCAGCAGCCCCACGGCCGAGCCGAGGCCGCCGGCCAGGCCGGTGGCGAGGAACCCGACGTAGAGCGAGATGACCGCGCCTTGCAGCACGCGGGCGAACACGTCGCGGCCGATCTGGTCGGTGCCGAACAGAAACTCCCGGTTGGGGCTGTCGAGCCGCCCGCCCAGGCTCGTGTACGGGTCGCCGCCGAAGCCTGCCCAGGCTACGACTGCCGACGCGATCAGCACGAACAGGACGATCGCCGATCCGCCGCCGACCGGATTGCGGACAATCCGGATCAGGGCGTCGATCGCGGGGTGGCGCGCCTCGCTGGCGAACTGCCGTGTCGCCCCCGCGTTCAACGTGCGCTCAGCCATGCCGCCCCGTGCCTCGCCTGCTCATCTCGCCTAGCTGTAGCGGATCCGCGGGTCGATCATCCCGTACATCAGGTCGACCGCGAGGTTCACGACGATGAAGACGACGGCCATCATCAGGACCGCCCCCTGCACCGCCGTGTAGTCGCGCTGACCGACGGAGTCGAGCGTCCATTGCCCCATGCCGGGAATCCGGAAGATCTGCTCGACGATGACCGATCCGCCGAAGAGGAACGACGTTTGCGCGCCCATGATCGTGAGCACGGGGATCACGGAGTTGCGCAGCGCGTGGCGGAACACCACGGCCCGCTCGGTCACGCCCTTGGCCCGAGCCGTCCGGATGTAGTCCTCGCGCAGCACCTCGAGCATGGTCGAGCGCATCATGCGCGCGCTCACCGCGGACGAGCGGTAGGCGAGGATCACCACCGGGATGCTCAGCGCCTGGAAGTTCGTCCAGGGGTCCTCCCAGGGCGGGTACCAGCCGAGCGGCGGCAGCCACGAGTCGAAGAGCCCGAACGTCGCGTCGTCCAGATAGAAGGTGAGGAACAGGATCGTGACCGTACCGATCACGAAGTCCGGAATGGAGAGCCCGAAGACCGTGAACAGCCGCGCCGCGTAGTCGGCTGGCTTGTCCTGGTTCACGGCGGAGATGATCCCCAGCGGGATGGCGAGCAGCATCGAGAGCGTCATCGCCAGGATGACGATCTCGATCGTGACCGGCAGCCGCTCGAGCAGCGTCTCCGAGACGGGCACGCCGGTGATGAGCGAGTTGCCAAGATCCCCTCGCACTGCTCCGGCAAGCCAATCGGCGTACTGCTCGAGGAACGGTCGATCCAGGCCGAGTTCCGCGCGTGTTCGCTCGATCATCGCGTCGTTGACGCTGCCGCCCGCGCCGCTGCCGCCCTGCGCGATGCGGGCCATCACCACGTCGCCGGGGATGAGGCGAACGAGGCCGAAGATCCCGATCGAGACGATCAGGAGCGTGGGGATGGCGGCGAGCAACCGCTTGATCAGGTACTGCGTCATGTGGCCATCCCCCGGGTCACCACATCCCGATCCGGTCGTCCGCGCTCAGCCACTGTGCAGGGCGGGCGCGAGCGGAACGCGGCGCATTGTAGCGCGCCCACCTCAGCGAGGTTCAGTACGCTCGGGTTCGCGTTCCGCGCTGCGCCGAACGCAGAGGGAGCCGACCCGCCGGGCCGGCTCCCCCCGTCCAGTCTCCGTGCTCGTTCCGGCTACAGGTCCAGCAGCGAGATCGTCGGCGATTCCGTGAGGGTGTCGCCGAGCCACGCCTTGTGCACTCCGTAGCCCCAGTCCCAGAACCAGTGGATGCCGATGTGCGGCGCGTTGAAGCGGAAGAACCGCGACTCCGGCCGCAGCACCGTCCCGGTCCAGGTTCCGGGCGGCTTGTCCATCCAGTAGGCCTGGTCGTTGAAGACGTCGAAGATCTGGCGGATGTACTCCTGCCGCTGATCCGGGTCGCCCTCGGAGCGCTGCAGGTCGGCCAGGCGGTCCACCTCCGGGTCTCGCGTGTCGAAGTGGTTCACGCTGGACTCGGAGTGGATGTTCTCCCAGAAGTAGCCGTTGCGAGTCGGCGTCGCCGTCGACCAGCCCTGGATGCTCTCCGTGGCCCGCGTCTCCGGGTCGCGGAACCCACCCGCGTAGTACTGGGTTGTGAAGTTCACCGACTCCGGCGTGGCGAACTCGATGTCCGCTCCGAGCGCCCGCATGTCCTGCTGCCAGAGCGCGTCCTGCGAGGTGGTCTCGCCGGTGAAGCCCGCGGGCCCGCGGTGGGTCCACTTGAGACCGGTCTCCCAACCGGCCGCGGCCAGCAGCTTCTTCGCCTCGTCCAGGTCGTACTTGAACCACGGGCCGAACTCGTCCGGCACGGTGTCCGGGTCGATCGACTTCTGCGAGGGGTACTCGGTGCCGAACACGAAGGGCAGCGCGAAGGCAGGTCCGGTGTTCCAGCCGAGCGGGAACCGCAGATTGCCGTACTTCACCGTGTCCATCGCGAGCTTCAGGGCACGGCGGACACGCACGTCGTTGAACGGCTCGATGTTCGGGTTCACCGCGTAGACGGTGGTGCCGGAGCTCCAGAACGGGTCGCTCGTGATCTGCATGCCCGGCACCTCGTCGAAGAGGTTCCTGATCTGCGACAGCTCTTCTGGCTGCCGGGCGAACTGGACGCGGCCCTGCACGAACTCGGCGAGGTGCGTCGCGCGGTCCAGGATTCGCTCGAACTGGAAGCCGTCGAGCAGCGGTGCGCCGTCCCAGTAGTCCGGGTTGGAGACGAAGGCCAGCGTCTGGTCCTTCACGGTGTTCGCGTTGTCCAGGATCATCGAGCCCGTGCCGATCGGGTTCGTGTCCTGGGTGCCCTCGTCGTACGGCTCCTGCGCGTAGACCGGGAACTGGCGGTTGCCCAGGGTGGTTGGCAGGTCGGGGTCCGGAATCTTCATGTGGGCCAGCAGGGTGCGGTCGTCCGCCGCGTCCATGTGGTCCAGCGTCCCGAGCGGCCCGGCGAAGTAGCCCGCGAGCATGCGGTCGAAGGCCGTGACGATGTCGCTGGCCGTCATCGCGCGCCCGTTGACCGGCGCCACGTTCTGGAAGTTCGCCTCGCGGATATTGAACGTGTACTCCAGGCCGTCAGGCGAAACCTCCCACGACGTAGCGAGGCCGTAGTCCGGATTCAGCTCGATCTCGAGGCCCTTGTTCATGCTCGGCCCGACGTTATAGCCGACGACGAAGTCGCCGATCATGCTGTTGGGCGTCCACGAGAAGCTCGAGGTGTTCGGGTCGAAGCTGCCGTGCGCGAACGTGAGCACACCCTTGTAGATGCCGCCGCGCTTCGGCGTCTCGTCCGGCTCCGGGTAGTTCCAGGCGAACGGCGCGCCCTGCGCCTTCGCGCCCGCGACGTAGTCGGGCTCGGGCTCCTCTGTCGGCGTGGGAGCGGGCGTCGCCGCCTGCGTCGGGGCGGCGGTGGGGGCTGCCGTCGGCGCTGCGGTCGCGGCTACCTCTTCGTCATCATCGTCGTCGCCGCAGCCGATGAGCGCGGCGGCGGTCAGCCCGGCAGCGCCGAGGACCCCGCCGCGGATGACGCTTCGTCGAGTGACCCGCGATCCGATAAACGTTGACCATCGCTCGTCTGCCATCTGCCCCTCCGGATCCTCGCATCGGCCGCTCTTCGCGCGCCGACGTCTCGCATAGCGCAACACTCTAGTCCTCGCACCCGATCCCCGCAACGCGGACGGCCCGCGGGATCGAGAGCCAGACCGGGCCAACACGGGGCAGCAGAAGCAGGGGAGCGGAGCCGCCGAGGCGCCCGCGAGTCGGTGCTTCAGGAGGTCGGGAGGGGCCGGCGGCTAGGCCTGTGCGGGCCGCTCGTGCTGCTCGCCCCAGCGGTCCCAGTGCGTCACCTCGTCCACGGGGATGCGCTGCGGCTGCGAGAAGGGCACGGTCGGATAGCCCATCGGCACGAGCGCCATCGGCTCGTAGCCCTCGGGCAGGTTCAGCAGCTCGTGCAGCTCCGGCATGTCCACGGCCCAGCCCGTGATGACCGATCCGACCCCGTAGGCGCGCGCGGCGAGCATCATGTTCTGCACCCCGCCGAAGATCGAGGCGCCCGCGCGGCGCGGATTGCGCCCGGGCCTCCGCGATCCGGGACCGCCGAAGAGGCAGGGGAAGACGATCACGGGTGCGTCCTGAAGGTTGTGCGCCAGGTGCCTCACCGCGCGGTAGTTCTGGGCGGTCAACCCGTAGTTGATCTCCTCGTTGATCGTGTACGTGCCGGACTGGATGCGCCCCGTGTCGGTCAGCGTCGACTCGTCGACGCGGCCGTAGGTGTTGTCGTACTCCTGCTTGAACCAGACCGCGATCTTGCGCTTCGCCTCGGGGTCCTGGACCACGACCCAGCCCCAGTTCTGGCGGTTGGCGCCGGTCGGTCCGCGGATCGCGGCGTCGAGGATCGACCAGAGCACATCCTCGGGTATCGGGTCGGGCTTGAAGCGGCGGATCGCTCGCGTCGAGTGGATTGCCTCGAGGAGGCCGATCGTCGGTTCGTCTGACATCGCAATCTCCTTGCGTGCTGCCGCCTCGCGGGGCCTACTCCTCGTCGTCGGGTGGGTCGAAGCCCATCCAGTCGAGGCTGTCGCGCGCCTCCTCGACGAGGTCGAGCAGGGCCTGGCGCGCGGGCTTCATTTCCGTGACGAAGCCGACGCCCTGGCCCGCCGGGATGCGCAGCCAGTCGTAGACCTGGTGATCCTCGACGGCCTGCTCGAGCTTCCCGAGCAGCATGCCCTGGAGCGGCATCGCGAGCGGGGGCGGGGCGTCCGGTGCGTCGAAGACGTCGAGGAACGCCCCGCGGATAACGCGCATGCGCTTGCCGTCGATCGCCTCGGACACCCAGGCGTCCTGGTTGCCGGAATCGAGCAGCTTCTGCTTCTTCGCCATCGAGGTCTCGGACTCGTGCGTGGTCTGCCAGATCGTGCCGCACCAGACGCCGGACGCGCCGAGGGCGAGCGCGGCGACGATGTGCGCGCCGGTGGTGACGCCGCCCGCGGCGAGGATCGGCGTGTCGTAGTCCTTCGCGATCTCGGTCACCTCGCGCACGAGCGAGAAGGTGCCCATCCGGCCGGTGTGGCCCCCGGAGTCCTGACCCTGGGCGACGATCAGGTCAAGCCCCTGCTCGAGCTCGCGCCGCGCCTGGCGGGCGAGGCCGATCAGCCCCCAGACCTTGATCCCGGCGTCGTGCAACTCGTCGAGGATGAACGCCGGGCTGCCCATGCCGGAGGCGAAGATCGGAACCTGCTCCGCCTTGATGACGTCGAACTTGGCGCGCGCCTTGCGCAGCAGGTCCACGCGCTCCTGGCGCCACGGCCCCGGCGTCTTCGGATCCGGGATGCCGTGCTCCTCCATCACGCGGTCCACGAAGTCGATGTGCCCCTGCGGGATCTGCGCCTCGAGATCCTCCGGGGTGCCCTCGATGTACGAGGCGGAGAGCAGCAGGTCGACGCCGAAGGGGCGGTCGCCGACGCGCTCCTTGATCCAGCGCACGTCGGACTGGATTTGCTCGGGGGTCAGCGAGTTGGCGCCGTAGACGCCGATGCCGCCGGCGTTGGTGACGGCGGCGACGACGTCCTTCGTGTGCGCGAACCCGATGATCGGGTACTCGCAGCCGTACTCGTCGCAGAGGCGGGTGCGGAGCGGATCAGAGGGCATGGGCTAACTCCTCGAAGCGGGCGACCCGATTGACCCGGGTCGCAGGCTCTCCGTGCCGACGGCCGTGCCACGGCGAACGCGCGCGGGCTCCACCGGCGGCGTCGGCACCTCGAACGTGTCCGGCACCGTCGACGGATCGAGGAACTGCGAGCTGACCGGGGCGTCCGTCTCGAAGGGGTCCTTGAGGTCCAGCTCCTTCGCGATCTCGCGCAGGCGCGGTAGCACCTCCTGGCCGGTCAGCTCGATGCAGCGCAGCGCGTCCTCGTGGCTGACGCGTCCGTCGCTGCCCCAGAGGGCGAAGATCCCCGGCCGCGTCGCCTCCATGACGACGCGCAGCTCCTCGACGACCTGGTCCGGCGTCCCGGCGACGATCGTGCGGGTTGCGCGCTGGTCGTCGAAGGGGCGGGCGCGGGGGTCCTCGCCGCGGTGGTTGATGACCTGCACGTACTGCTCGCGCCGCGTCGGCGAGAAGTAGCCCGAGGGCGACTGGTACTCCGGCTGGCCGACGCCGGCGAACTCGCCCTGCATCCACATGAACTGCTGCGCGTTCCGGACCGCCTTCTCCTCCGTGTCGGCGACGTGCACGCGCAGCAGATAGCCGCGGTGCTCGGGGCCGGCCTCGTAGCCGGCCTCGGCGGCGGTCTCGTCGTAGAGGTTCCAGATCTGCTGCGTGACGTCGACGGCGGTGTTGAGGGCGATGTAGGGGTAACGCTGCTGCGCGCACCAGACGATCGTCTCGGGGCTCGCGGTGCCGGGCACCCAGATGCGCGGGTGCGGCTGCTGCAGCGGGCGCGCCCAGGGGTTCACGGCGCGGAAGTGGTAGTGATCGCCCTCCCAGCGCCAGGGCCCGGGCTCCGTCCAGGCCTTCACGATCAGGTCGTGCGCCTCGTAGAAGCGATCGCGGTTGAACGCCGGGTTGACGTTGTTCGCGAGCTGCTCCGACCCGCCGCCGCGGACGATGCCGGCGACGAGGCGGCCCTTCGAGATCATGTCGACCATGGCCAGGCTCTCGGCCGCGGCGAGCGGGTTGTCGAGGGTCGGCAGCGGCGTACCGAGCAGCACGATCTTCACGCGCTCGGTCGCGGCGGCGAGGATGCTGGCCCAGACCGTGATCTGCGACTGCATGCAGAACGGCGCGTTGTGGTGCTCGTTGAGCATGATGCCGTCGTAGCTGACTTCTTCGGCCTTCTGGTACTCCCGGAGGCGGTCGTTGTAGAGGCGGCTGCCCTCGACGGGGTTGTAGTACTTGTTCGAGAAGGTCACCCGTGTCGTGCCGAGGTTGCCATCCTCGTCCCGCGGTTCCGGATATGCGGAGTCCGGCTGCTCGGTGAAGTACATGAGGTGCATGGCGCTGCTCCCGGGCTCTCGGGGCTGGTCCCCGCGTCGGGCGCATTCTAGCCTGTCGCCCAACGGGGCGGCTGCGCGGGCGGCGGCGCGGGCCGGCGGACTGTGGAGGTTGCGATGACAGAGGCGTTGCAGGGTCTGCGCGTGCTCGATCTCGCCCGGCTCGGTCCCGGGATGTACGGCTCGATGCTGCTCGCCGACTTCGGGGCGGACGTGCTGATGGTCGAGATCCCGCCCGGCGCGGTGCCTCGCTTCGACGCCCAGGGTGGAGGCGACCCGGAGGCCGCCGCCCAGGCCGAGCGCCAGATCGCGACCAACGCCTTCCGCCGCAACAAGCGCTCGATCGCGATCAACCTGCGCGAGCCCGAGGGCCTCGAGCTGTTCTACCGCCTTGTCGACGAGGCCGACGTCGTGCTCGACGGCTTCCGGCCGGGGGTCACGGAGCGCCTGGGCATCGACTACGCGACGCTGTCGGCGCGCAATCCCCGGATCATCACCGGCACGCTGTCCGGCTACGGCCGGACCGGCCCCTACGCGCAGATGGCCGGGCACGACATCAACTACATCTCGATCGGCGGAGCGCTCGGCATGATCGGGGGCGCGGACGGCAAGCCGGTGATGCCGCTCAACCTCGTCGCCGACTTCGGCGGAGGCGGCCTGCTGCTCGCCTTCGCCGTGCTGCTGGCCGTGCAGGCGCGCGAGCGCAGCGGACGCGGCCAGGACATCGATCTCGCGATGTCGGACGGCGTGACCTCGCTGCTCAGCATGCAGATCTCGAGGATGTTCAACGTCGGCAAGCCCCCGCCCTCGCGGGGCGAGCACCCGCTCGGCGGCGGGCGCTGCTTCTACAACGTCTACCAGTGCGCCGATGGCAAGTGGATCAGCGTTGGCGCGATCGAGGCCTACTTCTTCGAGGCGCTCTGCCGCGGCCTCGGCCACGAGGAGTTCATCCCGCACCAGCACGACGACGACCGTCAGCAGGAGATGATGGACGCCTTCGCCGCGACCTTCCTCACGCGGCCCCGCGACGAGTGGTTCGCCGTCCTCGGCGAAGCGGACGCCTGCCTCACGCCCGTGCTCGATCTCGACGAGATGGCGGCGGACCCGCACGTGCGCGAGCGCGGGCTGGTCGAAACCATCGAGGATCCGGAAGCGGGGATGGTCGAGCAGGTCGGCGTGGCGCCGAGGCTGCTCGGGACGCCGGGCGAGGTGCGGTTGCCCTCGGCGCGGCTTGGCGAGCACACGGACGACGTGCTTGGATCGCTCGGCCTCGAGGCGGCGCGGATCGCGGAGCTGCGCGGGCGCGGGGTGGTGGCCTGAGCAGCCGCCGAGGTCAGTCGGCTCCAGCGGGGGCGAGACCGAGCTCGGCCAGCAGCTCCTCGGTGTGCCCGCCGAGTAGCGGCGGGCGGCGGCTGATCGCCCAGGGCGACGCCCCGAAGCGCCAGGGCGCGCCGGGGTAGGTGAAGGAGCGGTCCAGCTCCGGGTGCTCGATTTCCGTCGGGAAGCCGCGCGCGACGAAGTGCGGGTCGGCGATGACTTCCTCGGGCGCGTAGATGATCCCGACCTGGAAGCCGCGCTGCTGGGCGCCCTCGAAGAACTCGTAGGCGGGGAGGCGCGCCGCCAGCAGGTTCATGGCCTCGCGGCCCGCCGCCAGCAGTGCCGCCTCCTCGCCGTCCTCGCCGATGCGCCCGATGTTGAGCATGCCTTCGCGTCCTGCCGCGACCTCGAGCAGCGGCGCCTCCTCGAACGCGTCGAGGAGGTCGACCTCGCGCAGCCACTCGATCACGGTCGTGAACTGGTCCGGATAGCGGGGGAAGAGGCCAGTGTTGATCCAGCGCCCGTCGGCGGCCTCCCGCTGGGTGGGGATGCTCGGCGAGGGCGCGGCGTGGCGGCCCGTCTGGCGTTGCACGGTGTTGTTCGCGACGAGCCACTGGTAGCTCGCGGCCTCGGTCGTGACGTTCGAGGCGGCGTGCATGCTGACGTCGATGAACTGGCCCTCGCCGCCGCCGTCGCGATGGAGCAGGGCCGTGAGGATCGAGATCAGCGCCCAGTGGCAGCCGGTCTGGAAGCCCTGGCCGCCGCCGCCGCGCACCGGCGGCAGCGAGTGGTCGTCGTAGCCGCAGGACCAGACCGGACCGCCGCCCGCAAGGATCGTGAGGTCCGTGAACGGCTCCAGGCTGCGCGGATCATCGCGCCCGAAGGACGTAATCGCCGCGTGGATCAGCTGCGGGTTCGCCGCCCGCAGATCCGCGTAGTCCAGCCCCAGCGCCGCGAGGCGGCCCGGCGGCTGGTCCTCCACCAGCACGTCGGCGTTCGCGACCAGGCGGCGGAACGCCTCGCGGCCCTCGTCAGTCTCGAGGTCGAGCGTCACTGAGCGCTTGCTGGTGTTGTAGTGCCAGAAGTAGAGGCTGCGCTCGGGGTGCGGCTCGTCGCCGAGGAACGGCTCGTAGCCGCGCGTGCGGGCGCCCTCGGGCGGCTCGACCTTGATCACATCCGCGCCCATGTCGCCGAGCAGCTTGCCCGCCAGCTCGCCGGCCTCGTCGCACAGCTCGACGACGCGCAGGCCCGTCAGTGGGCCCGACTGTGGGCCGGGCGCGGGAGTGGACGGCTGCGTCATATCACGCCGTCCTCGTGGAGCTGTTCGACCTCGCTGCTATCGAGGCCGAGCAGCTCGCCGAAGACGTACTCGTTGTGCTCGCCGAGACAGGGTGCGCCCCGCTCAAGGCGCCAGTCCGTCTCGCTGAGGTGCACAGGCACGCCGTCGACGCGGACGCGGCCCATTTCCGTCTGCGTGATCTCCGGCCAGAGGCCCCAGGCCGCCGTGCTCGGGTCGTGGTCGATGCGATCCTCGGGGCGCGCGACGGCGGCGGCCGGCACGCCCGCATCCCGCAGCCGCGCGGCCGTCTCGAATGCCTCCCGCGCCCCGGTCCAAGCCGCGAGCAGCGCGTCGAGGGCGTCCTCGTGCTCGCGGCGCGCCTCGAGGCTGGCGAAGCGCGGGTCGTCCGTCCACGGTTCGGCGACGACGGCGGCGAGGGCGCGCCAGTCGTCCTCGTTGCGGCAGGCGATGGCGATCCAGTTGTCCTCGCCGGCGGCGGGGTAGATCGCATGCGGCGCCATTGGCGGCCACTCGCTGTGGTTCGAGTCGGGCAGGCCGTCGCGGCGCGTCGGGCGTCCGTTGACGGTGTAGTCGAGGGTCGCCGGTCCGGTCAGCGTCGCGCCCGCCTCGGTGCAGGCCATGTCGACCCACTGCCCCTCGCCGGTGACGTTGCGGTGGTGGAGCGCGGCGAGCAGCCCGATCGCCATGTAGTAGGCGCCGGTGTGGTCCATGTAGGAGTAGCCCCAGCCGGCGGGCGGCTGGTCTCGCAGCTTCGAGGTCCAGGTCAGCCCGGAGATCGCCTGCACGATCGGCCCCCAGGTCTTGTAGTCGCGGTAGGGGCCGCTGCCGCCGAAGCCGCTGTTGGAGACGTAGACGATGTCCGGCTTCAGCTCGCGCAGCTGCTCGTAGCCGAAGCCGAGCCGTTCCATCACGCCGGCCGAGAAGTTCTCCGTCACCGCGTCGGAGATGCGCACCAGGTCGCGCAGCAGCTCCTTGCCGCGCTCGGTGCGGAGGTTGAGCGTGATGCCCAGCTTCTCGGTGTTGTGGTTGTTGAAGGCGCCGCCGAGGTTGATGCCGCGCCGCTCGTCCGGGTAGGGCGGCTGCCCGCGCAGGATGTCCCAGCGCCCCTCGTTCACGGGGTCCTCGATGCGGATCACCTCGGCGCCGAACGCGGCGAGGTGACGCGTCGCGCCCGCGCCGGCGAGCTGGCCCGTGAAGTCGCAGATCCTGTAGTTGGCGAGCGCTCGCGCCATCCCTCGTCCCTTGCCGGCTACGGCAGTGCGGGCGTCATGGTAACGGCGGTGTCCTCTCGGGGGGTCACCGCGTTCCGCATCGTGAGACGCCGTGGCCCTCGGTGGTTGCGGTTCGGGCGGGTGGAGGATCTAGCTGAACGGGGCGCGAGCCAGCAGCTCAGCGTGTACGCCGGGCCGCGGACACTCCGGATCGCGCTCCCACTCGGAGTCGCGCAGCTCCCAGCCCTGGCGGGGGTCGGCGAGCTGGTCGTCGAGGACGCCCTGCAACTGCTCGCGCAGGTCGGCCTGGCGGATCGGGGTGAGGATCTCGATCCGCTCGTCCATGTTGCGCTCCATCAGGTCGGCGCTGCCGATGAAGTACTCCGGGTCGCCGTCGTTCTCGAAGTAGTAGATGCGTGCGTGCTCGAGGAAGCGGCCCACGACGCTGACGACGCGCACGCGCTCGCTCAGGCCCTCGAGGCCGGGCCGCAGTCTGCAGATGCCGCGCACGATCAGGTCGACCTGCACGCCGGCCTGCGCCGCCTCGTAGAGCAGGCGCGTGAAGCGGGCGTCCTCGAGCGCGTTCATCTTGAAGATCACGCGCGCGGGCCGCCCGTTGCGGGCGTGCTCGATCTCGCGCCGCACGCGCTGCTCGAAGTCGCGCCGCAGCGTGGTCGGCGCGACCACGAGGTGGTCGGTCACCGGCTGCGCCGAGGATCCGGTGAGGTGGTTGAAGACCGTCACCAGGTCCGAGCAGATGCCATGGTCGGATGTGAAGACCCCGAGGTCGCTGTAGACCCGCGCGGTCGCGGAGTTGTAGTTCCCGGTCCCGATGTGCGCGTAGAGCCGCAGCTCCGATTCCTCCTCGCGCACGACCAGGCAGGTCTTGCTGTGCACCTTCAGCGCCGGCGAGCCGTAGGCGATGTGCACCCCTGCCTGCTCGAGGCGGTGCGTCCACTCGATGTTGTTCGCCTCGTCGAAGCGCGCCGACAGCTCGACCACCACGGCCACCTGCTTGCCCTTGCCGGCCGCGTCGATCAGCGACTCCAGCACGGGTGAGTCCGGCGAGGTGCGGTACAGCGTCTGCTTGATCGCGAGCACCTGCGGGTCCTGCGCGGCAGCCTCGACGAAGCGCGCGACCGTCGCGTCGAAGGACTCGTACGGGTGCGAGACCATCACGTCCCGCTCGCGCAGCAGCGCGAACAGCGCGTGGTGGTCCTCGATGTTGGCGAACGAGGAGGGGACCGCCGGGGTGAACGGGGGCATCGAGAGATCGGGCCGCGGCAGCGTGCCGATCTGCATCAGGTCGTCCTTGCCGATCAGGTCGTCGATCTCGATCACGTCCGAGTCGTCGAGGTCCAGCTCGTCGAGCAGCAGGCGCCGGTGTGCCGCAGGCAGCGCTGCGGGCGCTTCGAGGGCGACGGCGGAGGCGAGCCGCCGCTGCTCCAACTGGCTCTCGATCAGCTCGCGCAGGTCCTGCGCCGCCTCGCCCGGTTCGCCGATGTCGGCGCTGCGGAGCACGCGCACCATGTTCCAGCCGCGCACCTCGACGCCGTTGAAGAGCAGGTGCAGGAAGGCCCCGATCACCTCCTCGATCGGCACGAAGCGCCCGTCACCGATCTCGATGAAGCGGGGGCGGTTGGGAGGCACCTTGACGCGCGCGAAGCGGCCGCTGTTGCTGCCCGGATCCCCGAGCTCGATCACCAGCGAGAGGCTGCCGCCGGAGATGAACGGGAACGGATGAGCCGGATCGACGACCAGCGGCGTCAGCACCGGCAGGATCATGCGCTCGAAGTGCTCGCCCAGTTCCGCCTGCTCGGCCGTGTTGAGTGAGTCGAAGCTGACGATGCGCACCCCGGCGGCGGCGAGGGCGGGGCGCAGCTCGCGCATCCAGAGCTCGTCGGTGGCGTGGCGCATCGCGGCGCAGCGCTCCTTCGCCTGCATCAGCTGGGCGGCCACCGTCAGACCGTCCACGGTGCGGCGCGCGGGGTTGGTGCGCAGCAGGCGCTGCAGCCAGCCGATCCGCTTCTCGTAGAACTCGTCGAGGTTGCTGCTGGTGATGGCGACGAACTTGACCCGTTCCAGCAGCGGGTTGCGCGGATCCTTCGCTTCCGCCAGCACGCGGTCGTTGAAGTCCAGCCAGCTCAGCTCGCGGTTGAGGTAGAGCTCCGGGTCATCGAGGTCGAACGCGACCTCGCGGCGCGGCTCGGCGCGCGCTCCGGCGCTTGCCCTTGCGGTTTGGGGAGTACTCGTCATGGCTCACACAGGATACATATTTTCACGAACGTTCGAGGAGCTGTGGCGCGCTGAGCGCCGGGGCTTGGCTGCGAGCGCCTAGCCGCGGCCGAGCAGGGCGGCGTCGGTGAAGAGCGCGCCGGCGCCGTGGTTGGTCACCATCGCGACCTCCGCGCCCTCGATCTGGTTGTAGTGGGCGGTGCCGCGCAGCTGCCGGACGGCCGAGACCACCCGCTGCAGGAGCTGCGCCGTGCCCGCGTGGCAGAACGACATCGTGCCGCCGTCCGTGACGATCGGGAACTCGCCGCCGGGCCGGATCCGGCCGTCCATCACGAACGGGCCGCCCTCGCCCAGCTCGCAGAAGCCGTACGCCTCGAACTGGCGGATCAGCTCAAAGGAGAACGGGTCGTAGAACTCGCACACGTCCACGTCCGAGGGCGTGAGGCCCGCCATGGCGAAGGCCTTCTTCGCCGCCCACGCTCCCACGTCGCCGACGCGGTCCCAGATCGGCGCCATGTGGTACGCGGGTCCGCGCCGGTCGAGTCCCCCGCCCAGCACGCGCACCAGCGGAACATCGAGGTCGCGCGCGCGCTCAACGGTCGTGAGCACGAGGCCGGCGCCGCCCTCGGCGGTCATCGCGCAGTCCAGCAGGTGGAACGGGTCGGCGACCATGCGCGAGTTGAGCACGTCCTCGGGCGTGATCACCTGGCCGCTGTAGACGGCGTCCGGGTTGCGGCCGCCGTTCGTGCGGATCGTCGAGGCGACCTCGGCGAGGTGCTCCGGCTTCGTGTCGTAGAGGTACATGTGCCGCTGGGCGATCAGGGCGAACTCGGCTGCCGTGTAGAGCCCGAAGCACTCCACGAACTCGTTGCTCGGCCGGGTCCACGGCGCGGTCGAGGGACGAACGGAGTAGGCGCCCGCCTGGCCGTTCGCGATCACCACCGTCTGGCAGAAGCCCGTCGCGATCGCCGAGGCGGCCTCGAGGACCGACGAGACGCCGACGAGCGCCCCGCCCGTCCAGCTCGGCCGCCCGCCGAGCATGTGCACGAAGTGCGTCGACGCGGCCGGCTCCATGCTGGCGACGACGTTGACGCCGTCGACCTCGGAGCCGTCGATCCCGGCGTCCGCCAGCGCGCCGCGCATCGCGTCGACCGTGACCGAAAGCGATGTCTCGCCCTCGAGGTGACGGGCGACCTTCGTGTTGTAGGCCCCGACGATCGCGACCTGCTGGAGCGGCGAGTCGGCCATGTGTCTCCAAACGGCGTGCGAGCCGCGGCTGCGGCCCGTCCGTGGGCGATTCTAGCGGACCGGGCGTGCGCGGCGCTGCGCACGGCGTCCCGCTGTATCCTGAGATCGAGGCCCAGGCGCCCGCGCGCCCTCGTAGCTCAGTGGACAGAGCAGCGGACTTCTAATCCGGAGGCCGGAGGTTCGAATCCTCCCGAGGGCGCCATCCGCCGGCGCCCGGGCGCCCGCCGGTCGGTGCGCGGATCCCGCCTAGAGGATCTGCGAGAGGAAGAGCTTCGTCCGGTCCTCGGTCGGGTTCTCGAAGAAGTGCTGCGGGGTGCCCTGCTCGACCAGCGCGCCCTCGTCGAAGAACACGAGCCGGTCGGCGACCTCGCGGGCAAAGCCCATCTCGTGCGTCACGACGATCATCGTCATGCCGGACTCGGCCAGCTCGCGCATCACGTCGAGCACTTCCTTGATCATCTCCGGGTCGAGCGCCGAGGTCGGCTCGTCGAAGAGCA
>VXOS01000022.1 GCA_009839925.1 Chloroflexota bacterium | reverse complement strand
ATCTCTTCGCTCTCATCGCATTCTCCTTTCGGTGTGGGGGGCGCGGAGTTGTTTATATTCGACTTTTCCCCCCCGCGGCGCCGGGGGGGTGGCGGTCCGCCCCCGTGGGCGACGCGTCGACCACGAAGTCCCGCATCGAGGCGGGAGGCTCGGCGGCCTCGGCCGTTGCTGTTGGTGTCGGTGTCGCCGTCGCCAGGGCGGCCGTTGGGGCGACCGTTGGCGTGGCCGTCGGAGTCGGCTCGGGCGTTGGCGTCGCTGTAGCCGTCGCGGGGGCCGCTGTCCGCGTGGCGGTCGCGGGGGGCTGTGTCGGGTCGGGCTCGGGCTCGTCGTCGCCCGTGCACGCGACCGCGACGGCCAGGGCAAGCAGCACCAGGAATGTGCGCATCATGAACTGTTCCTCTTCGCCTGCGGGGCCCTCAGCTGAGCGGGGGAGCCTGGATGGCTCACCTCCGGCGCCGGTCGGACCTGGCGCCGGAGCGGGTCAATCGTAAGCCCCTGCTCGCCTCGCGATCCGTATGGTTCGTGTATTGCTTCGACGTTTATCCGTATGAAGCCGTATATGGTGGCTTCAGGGGAGCCTCGGCTGGCGCGACCTCCGCGGTCAGGCCGCGCCGACTCCGATCCGGGGCGTTGACGTGTCCGAGCTGCGGGCCGTAGCGTCGGATCGCACCCTCGGGTGCTGCTTCGGGGTGTAGCTCAGCCAGGGTAGAGCGCTGCGTTTGGGGCGCAGAGGTCCGCAGTTCAAATCTGCGCACCCCGACCAATACCGACTCCCAACAGCCTCGCGAGGCGCCGCAAGAGCGGAGGAACGACGAACGCCATGCAGGAAACACTCCCGCCCTACGTGCTCGTCGTGCGGATCGGCTCGATCCTCGGCATGTCGCTGGCCCTGGCGGTCGGGCTGCTGCTGCTGCTCGGCGGCTTCGTCCTCGCCTCGCTGGTGGCGTTCGCCGCCTTCCTGCCCTCGCTCGGCATCATGGTCTACGCCGAGCGCCGGGCCGCCCGTGACGAGCAGGCCGAGGGCTGATCGCGGCCTTCGCCTGCCTCGCGCTGCCGTAAGCGCGCGAGCGCCTATCCTGTCGGCATGTGCGAACAAGACTCGGGACCGGAGCCCGGCGGCTGTCGCGAGACGCTGCTGCTGACGCGCATCGCGTTCGGCGTGCTGATCCCGCCGCTGCTCGCCGTTGGCGCCGTGCTCGTGCTGCTGATCGCTGGCTTCGTGCTCTTCACCACGCACCCGCTGCTCGGCCTGCTGCCGCTGATCCCGATCGCCGCCGGCCTCGTCTGGCTCGCGAGGCGCGAACGGGACGAGGACCGCGACCTCGACGACTTCGACCTGCCGCGCTGACAGGGCCGCCGGTTCACCCGGCCCCGTCCTGCGCTAGACTCTTGGCATGCCGGATCCACGCGTCATCGCCCGCCAGCGCCTGAGCCGCGAACGCGGCTACGTGCGCAAGGACTGGGGCGGACGCATCCCGATCGTCCTCGTCTACCCGAACTCCTACTACATCGGCATGTCCAACCTCGGTCTGCAGACCATCTACTCGCTCTTCAACGCCTACCCCGACTTCGTCTGCGAGCGCGCCTTCGTCGACCCGCCGGAGCGAGGCAAGCGCAACGGCGACGGCCCGCCGCGCATCGTCTCGCTGGAGTCGCAGCGCCCGCTCGAGGACTTCGCGGTGATCGCCTTCACGCTCTCCTACGAGTACGACTACTTCCACATGGTGCAGGCGCTGAAGAGCGCCCGGATCCCGCTCTGGGCCTCGCAGCGCGACGAGCGGCACCCGCTCGTGATCGCCGGCGGGGCCTGCATGCTGACGAACCCCGCTGGCGTAGCGCCCTTCCTCGACGCGGCCGTGATCGGCGAGGGCGAGGAGATCGTCCCCTCGCTCGTCGGCGCGTTCGAGGACGGCCTCTACGGCGGCCGCGACGACCTGCTCGACGAGCTGGCCGCGATCCCCGGCGTCTACGTGCCGGAGCGCCCGCCCTTCGGCCCCGTCGAGCGCCAGTGGGTGGAGGACATCGGCTCGACCGAGGCCTACTCGACGATCCTCACGGACGACACCGAGCTCTCCAACATGACGCTGATCGAGTGCGCGCGCGGCTGCGGCCGCGGCTGCCGCTTCTGCATCGCCGGCTACGTCTTCCGCCCGCCGCGCTATCGCCCGCTCGAAGACCTGCTCGGCGTGAGCCCGCACTCGCTGGAGCACAGCGAGCGCGTTGGGCGGCTCGGAGCGGCGGTCGCCGACCACCCGGAGCTGCCGGAGCTGGTGGTCGGCGCGGGCGAGCTGGGCGCGCGCGTGTCGATCTCCTCGCTGCGCGTCGACAACCTGCGGCCGGAGGTGCTGCGCGTGCTCGCCGCCGGCGGGACGAAGACGGTCACCGTCGCGCCCGAGGCCGGCTCCGAGCGGATGCGCGAGGCGATCAACAAGGGCGTGAGCGAGGAGCAGATCCTGCGCGGGGCCGCCCTCGTCGGCGAGGCCGGGCTGACGCGCTTCAAGCTCTACTTCATGATCGGCCTGCCCGGCGAGGAGGACGACGACGTCCATGCCCTCGCGGCGCTCGGGAATCGCATCAAGGAGCGGCTCGACGCGGCGGGCAACGGCACGCGGCTGGTGCTTTCCGTCAGCCCGCTGGTCCCGAAGCCCTGGACCGCCTACCAGTACGAGACGCAACAACCGCCCGAGGTGATCAAGGCGCGGCAGGGCATCCTCAAGCAGCACCTCGCCCCGGGCATCGAGCTGCGCAGCGACTCGCCTCAGACCGCGCGAATCGACGACGTGCTCTCGAGGGCGGACGGCCGCCTCGCGGCGATGCTGGCGGAGCTGCCGGACGCCTCGCTGGGCAGCTACAAGCGCGCGATTCGCGAGCACGGCCTCGACGGCGCGCGCCCCTGGGCGGGCGAGGCGCCGCCCTGGCACGTCGTCGACGTCGGCATGACGGAGCGCTTCCTGCTGCGCGAGATGGACAAGCACGAGCGCGTGCGCCGCACCATCCCCTGCCCCCCTCCCGAGGTGGGCTGCAAGCTCTGCGGGGTGTGCTGAGCGCGCGGCCGACCCGGTGGCAGACGCCGGGAACTCATACCGGCGGCCCTCGATGCGGTGGCTCTACTGTTGGTGGGCTCCCCCAGGCCATCCGGCCCCGACGGAAGTGACCCCCTCGCCTCGTGCATAGTCTGGCGACCGCAGATGACGACGTGGTGACGGCCATGTGGCTGGCCCATGACGTTTACGTTTCGGTCGTGTGTCTGGCGGCAGGCCCTGCCGGGGGCGTAGCCTTGCTGCATGACCACGACCACCACCCCGATCGCCGCGAACCTCGCCGCGGTACGCGAGCAGATCGCCGCGGCCTGCGAGCGCGCCGGCCGTGACCCCGGCGGGGTCACAATCGTCGGCGTGACCAAGACGCATCCGCCCTCGCTGGTCGAGGAGGCGCTGGCGGCTGGGCTGACCGACATCGGCGAGAACCGCGCGCAGGAGTTGCTGCCAAAGGCCGAGGCCATCAAGGCGAGCGGACTCGCGCCTCGCTGGCATTTCATCGGGCGGCTGCAACGCAATAAGGTGCGCGGCGTGCTGCCGCACATCGCCGCGCTGCACTCGCTCGGCTCGGTGCGGCTCGCCGACGAGATCGAGCGGCGCGCCGAACGCCTCGAGGCCGACCGTGGCACGGGGGCGCGTGACCCGCTTCCCTGCTACCTTGAAGTCAACGTGGCCGGTGAGGCCTCGAAGGACGGAATCGCCCCGGAGGAGCTGCCGGAGCTGCTGCGCGAGGCGGCGAACCGCCGCCATATCGCGGTCGCCGGGCTGATGACGGTCGCGCCGCTCGTCGACGACCCGGAGCAGGTGCGGCCGGTCTTCCGGCAGCTGCGCGAGCTGGCCCGCGCGCACGGCCTCGAGGGGCTCTCGATGGGCATGACCGACGACTACGCCGTCGCCGTCGAGGAGGGCGCGACGGTGGTGCGGCTCGGACGCGTGATCTTCGGCGCGCGGCGCGGGTAGCGGCAGGCGGAGGAAGCAGCGTGCGAATCGGGATCATCGGCGGCGGCTTCATGGGCGAGGCCTTCCTGCGCGGCATCCTCAGCTCGGGCATCGCCGAGCGGTCCAACGTCGCCGTCGCCGAGCTGATCGGGAGCCGTCGACGCGCCCTCGAGGAGCACGGCGTGCGCGTCACCGACGACCCGGAGAGCGCCTGCATCGGCGCGGACGTGGTGCTGCTCGCCGTTAAGCCCGACGATCTGCCCGCGACGGCGCGCAGCCTCGCCGGCGCGATCCCCGCGGGCGCCGTGCTCGTCTCGATTGCCGCCGGAACGCCGCTCGCCGAGGTGCAGCGCCACAGCGGACATGGCGCCTCGGTGCGGGTGATGCCGAACCTGCCCGCCGCGATCGGGGAGGGCGCCGCCGTTTACCTGGCGGCTCCCGAGCTGAGCGACGAGCAGTCAGCGCGCGTGCGCGACGTGCTCGGCGGCGTGGCGACCGCGATCGTCGAGGTCGGCGACGACGAGGCGGTGGACCTCGCGACGGCGTTGCACGGATCGGGGCCCGCCTACGTCTACCTGCTGATCGAGGCGATGGTGGACTCGGCGGTAAGGCTCGGCATGAAGCGGCCGGAGGCCACTGATCTGGTGCTGGCGACCGTCGCGGGCTCGGCGCGTTACGCGATCGAGAGCGGGGAGCACGCCGCGACCCTGCGCAACGCCGTCACCTCGCCGGGCGGGACGACGGCGGCGGCGCTCTCCGAGCTGGAGGCCGCCGGGGTACGGGCCGCTATCGACGACGCAATCGAAGCGGCGTTCACGCGCGCGCTGGATCTGGGGGAAGCGGAGTGATCGCACTCGTCAACATTCTCTACACCCTGCTCACGGTCCTCTGGATCGCGATCTTCGCGCGGGCGATCGTGAGCTGGTTCCCAATCAGCCAGGACGGCCCGATCGTGCGGGCGCTCGATGCGATCACGGAGCCGGTCCTCGAGCCCCTCCGCCGAGTCGTGCCGCGCGTCGGGCTCTTCGACATCACGCCGATGGTCGCGATCCTGCTGATCATCGTCATCCAGGGGTTGCTGTCTTCGAGCGTGCGCTAGGCAGCGCCAGCTCCGGCGCCCGGAGCCGGCGCAGACCCACGACCTGAACCCCCGTCCATTGTCACCGACCACCGCGGGACGCCGTCTCGCGGCATGTAACATCCCGGCTGCGCGGCGGCGCGGCTGGCGACGGGTGGGCCCAAATGGGCATGCTCCTGGGAATCGTGGACGTGTTGCTGATGCTGCTTTGGCTCGCAGTCCTCGCCCGCACGTTCCTCGACTGGCTACTGACTAACCACGAGCACGAGAACCCTCCCCTGGTGCGGGCGCTCCATTGGATCACGAACCCCATCCTCAACCCGCTGCGCCGCGTGATCCCGCAGGACATGCTGTTCGACATCACACCATGGGTCGCTGTCGCGATCATCATCGTGATCCAGCAGATCCTGGTCCCCGATGGCACCCTGGTCCCGGGCTATGAGTACGTGGAACCGTGAGCCGTAGCCCACCGGGCGATGTCAGACACCCCAAGACGGCGGTGCAACTCCGCCGCATCGAGGCCGTCGACGGCGACGACCTTGTTGCGCGAGGCCTGACCCGCCACCACGCGTACTGCGCCGCGCGGGAGGTCGAGGCGCTTCGCCAGCAGGCGCTCCAGCGCCCGGTTGGCGCGGCCCTCGACGGGCGGCGCAGTGACGCGAACGCGCAGCGTCTCGCCCTCGAAACCCGCGACCTCGTTGCGCGAGGCGCGAGGCACGAGGCGCACCACGAGCCGGACCGTCTCCACCGGGGCCTCCTTCCTCGCCAGGGCCACGCGGCGCAGCGTACTGGCGGCTGAGCAGCACAGGCACTTGACGCTATAGAACCTGCGTTCTATTCTTCCCCACGTACCACCGACGTGCCACGATGGAACAGGCAGCGTACGCGGAAGGACCGCCGCAATGGCCAGCAGGCAGAGCAGCAAGCGCAACCCCGAGAAGCGGCGCCACGAGGACCTTAACCGCGCGATCGAGCAGATCACCAAGGACCACGGCAAGGGCGCGATCATGCGCCTCGGGGACGAGCAAGCCGTGATCAACGTCTCGGCCATCCCCACCGGCGCCCTCTCGCTCGACATCGCCCTCGGCATCGGCGGGGTGCCGCGAGGGCGCGTGACGGAGATCTTCGGGCCGGAGTCCGCCGGCAAGTCCACGCTCGCCCAGCACATCATTGCCCAGAGCCAGCGCGCGGGCGGCACCACCGCCTACATCGACGTCGAGCACGCCCTCGAGCCCGACTACGCCGCCGCCTGCGGCATCGCCGTCGACGACCTGCTCATCTCGCAACCCGACACCGGCGAGCAGGCGCTCGAGATCTGCGAGGCGCTGATCCGCTCGAACGCCCTCGACGCCGTCGTCGTCGACTCCGTGGCCGCGCTCGTGCCGCGCGCGGAGATCGAGGGCGACATGGGGGACTCGCTGCCCGGCCTGCAGGCGCGGCTGATGTCGCAGGCGCTGCGCAAGCTGACCGCCGCGGTGGCGCGCTCCAACACCGCGCTGGTCTTCATCAACCAGCTGCGCGAGAAGATCGGCGTCGTCTTCGGCAACCCGGAGACCACGCCCGGCGGACGCGCGCTCAAGTTCTACTCCTCCGTGCGGATCGACATCCGCCGCATCGAGTCGCTGCGCCAGGGCTCGACCATCATCGGCAACCGCGTGCGCTGCAAGGTCGTGAAGAACAAGACCGCGCCGCCGTTCCGCCAGGCCGAGTTCGACATCATGTTCACCCCCGAGGAGCACGGCATCAGCCGCTCCGGCGACCTCCTCGACCTCTCGGTGGAGCACGGCATTGTGAAGAAGCTCGGCTCCTACTACTCGCTCGGCGAGCAGCGCCTCGGCCAGGGCCGCGAGAACGCGAAGGCGTTCCTGCGCGAGCACGCGGCGATCGCCGACGAGATCGAGGCGAACGTGCGCGCCGCCGCCGGCCTGCCCGGCACGGAACACCTTCCGGCCGAGGCGCCCGCGGAAGCCCCCGAGGGCGCGGCCGCCAGCTCCGGCCTGCCGCTTGATGCGTAACGCCGCCCGTACACGGAGGCGCGGCAGCGTCGCTCCGCCGAGCGACGATCCGCGGAAGGCGGTGCAGCACGGCCTGCGGCTGCTCAGCCGCAGCGCCCGCAGCGAGCACGACGTCCGCGAACGCCTCGAGGCGCGCTTCACCGCCGAGGCAGTGACCGTCGCGTTGAGGCGGCTCCGCGCGCTCGGTTACGTCGACGACCGCGCCTGGGCCGCCGCCTACGTCGAGCGCCCCCGCTCGCTGCTCTGCAGCGCGCGGCTCCTGCAACGCGAGCTGCGCGCGCGTGGCATCTCCCACGAGATCGCCGAGGCGGCCACGGGCGAGCACGACGACGATCGCGCCGCCCTCGCCGCCGCGCGGATCGCGCTGCGGCGGCTCTCCCGCCGTCCCGGCGGCAGCGACGCAGGGAGCGATCGAACGCGCTCGCGGCGCCTCGTGGCCGCTCTCGCGCGCCGCGGATTCGATCCGGGCACGATCGAACGCGTGCGCTCGCGCCTGCGTGGCGACCGAGCGCGCGAGGCCAACCGCGTCACGCCGTAGCACCGACCCGCAAGGCGCATCGCCATGCGCAGTGCTAGACTGTGCACATCGACGGCGATGGCGCTGACTGGCCCCTCAGCCATGCGGCCACGCCGAGATGCCGACTTATGCCTCGCGACCCGCTCCGGCGGTGGCGCGAGTCCTCGAATCGAGGCCATCCCATGGAATTGTCCGCACTCAGCGCCCTCGTGGGCGTGATCGCTCTCGTGATCGGCGTCGCAATCGGCTACGCCATCCTCGGACTGGGCGCTCGCGACGTGCGGCGCCGCGCCGAGCAGGCCGCCGATCGCGTCCGCGAGCAGGCAGAGAACCGCAGCCGCGAGCTCCAGCTCGAGGCGCAGGAGGCTGGCCTTCGTTACCGCGAGGAGGTCGAGGAGGAGCTGCGCGAGGAGCGCCGCGAGGCCGCCCGCGTCGAGCGCCGCCTCGAGCAGCGCGAGGAGTCACTGGAACGCCGCGCCGAGGGACTCGAGCGCGGCGAGCAATCGGTCCGCGACCGCGCCTCGGGACTCGACCGCCGCGAGAAGGACCTCGAGGCCGGCCAGGATCGCCTGCAAGTCGAGCACGAGCAGCTGCGCGAGCAGGAGTCGCAGCTTCGCGGCGAACTCGAGCGCATCGCCGGGTTGAGCGCCGACGAGGCGCGCGACCTGTTGCTGGACAGCCTCGACGGCGAACTGCGCGACGAGTCCGCGCGGCGTGTGCGCGCGATGGAGGCCGCAACCAGGGCCGAGGCCGACATGCGCGGTCGCAAGATCCTCGCGACCGTGATGCAGCGCATGACCTCCGAAATCACGGCGGAGGCAACGGTCTCCGTGGTTCCGATCCCCTCGGACGAGCTGAAGGGCCGGATCATCGGGCGCGAGGGCCGCAACATCCGCGCCTTCGAGGCCGCCACCGGCTGCGACCTGCTGATCGACGACACACCCGAGGTCGTCACCGTCGTCGGCTTCGACCCGGTGCGCCGCGAAGTCGCCCGCGTGGCGCTGGCGCGCCTCGTGCAGGACGGCCGCATCCAGCCGAGCCGCATTGAGGAGGCCGTCGAGAAGGCACAGAGCGAGGTCGAGCGGATGGTCACCGAGGCCGGGGAGCAGGCGCTTGTCGACGCCGAGGTCGCGGCGCTCCACCCCGAGGTCGCGAAGACCCTCGGCAAGCTGCGCTTCCGCTACTCCTATGGCCAGAACCAGCTGCGCCACTCGGTCGAGACCTCGTGGCTCGCGGTTGCGCTGGCGCACGAGCTCGGAGCGGACGTGGAGACGGTGCGGCTCGGCGGGCTGCTGCACGACCTCGGCAAGGCCGTGGACCGCGAGATGGAAGGTACGCACGCCTCGCTCGGCGCCGAGATCGCGCGCCGCTTCGGCGTCGGCGACGAGATCGTGCACTGCATCGAGGCCCACCACGAGGAGGTCATGCCGGAGACGGCCGAGTCACTGATCGTGATCATCGCCGACGCGATCTCGGGCAGCCGCCCCGGCGCGCGTCGCGACTCGATCGAGCAGTACGTGAAGCGCCTCGAGGCCCTCGAGGCGGTCGCCAACTCCTTCGACGGCGTCGAGCAGTCCTTCGCCATCCAGGCCGGGCGCGAGATCCGCGTGATGGTGCGGCCGGAGGAGGTCGACGACCTCGCGGCGACGCGGCTCGCGCGCGACGTCTCGCGCAAGGTCGAGGAGACGCTGCAATACCCCGGCCAGATCCGGGTCACGGTCGTCCGGGAGACGCGCGCCAGCGCGGTCGCGCGCTAACCCGTGCGCGTCCTCATGGTCGGCGACATTGTCGGCCGGCCGGGCCGCGAGATCGTCGGCTCCGCGCTGCCCGAGTTGCGCGACGCCCTCGGCATCGACCGTGTGATCGCCAACGGCGAGAACGCCGCGCGCGGACGAGGACTCACCGAACGCACCGCCAACGAGCTGTTCGCCGCCGGCGTGGACGTCATCACCTCCGGCAATCACATCTTCGACGTGCGCGAGTTCGTCCCCGCCCTCAACCGGGACTGGCCCGTGCTGCGCCCCGCCAACTACCCGCCGTCGGTTCCGGGCCGCGGCGTGTGGAGCATCGGCGGGCTGACCGTGATCAACCTGATGGGCCGCGTCTTCATGCCGGCCGTCGTCGACGACCCGTTCCGCGTCGTCGATCAACTGCTCGAGGACGTCGAACCCGGCAACAGCGTCGTGATCGACTTCCACGCCGAGGCCTCCAGCGAGCAACAGGCGCTCGCCTGGTACCTCGACGGTCGGGTCGCGGCGGTCGTGGGGACGCACACCCACGTCCCCACGGCGGACGCGCGGCTGC
>VXOS01000198.1 GCA_009839925.1 Chloroflexota bacterium | reverse complement strand
GCGGCAGAGAGCGCGGGCGGGGCGGCGGTGGGGGAGCTGCTGCAGCTCCCGACCCTCGATCGCGCGGAGGAGCTGATCGCCTCGCTGCCCCCGGCTCAGCGCGCGCATCTCGAGGCGGTGAGCCCGCGCTACGCAATCGACGGGCTGCGCGCCCCGCTCTACCTGCTGCACGACCGCAGCGACGAGTTCATCCCCTGGACGGAGTCCGAGGAGATGGCCGAGGCGCACGAGCCCGACATCTACCACCGCCTGGACCTCTTCCAGCACGTCGAGCCGGACCCCGGCAACATCGAGCACATGCTGCGTGACGGCTGGCGGATCCTGCGCCTGGTCGTGGGCATCCTCGAGGACGCGCGCTGAGGCGCGCCGCACGGCTGACGGGCTGGTAGGGTCCGGGCATGGACGACGCGCCGGTGCTGCTGCTGACGTCCTGGCACCTGCCGCGCATGCGGTCGATGCCGCGCGCCTTCTGGGCGGTGCGCGCCCTCGATCGGCGCACGCGCTCGCAGCAGGGCTGCCTGCGCGTCCATCGCTGGGCCTCGCGCCGCTCGCTGCTGCTCACCACCTGGTGGCGCAGCCGCGCCGCCGCCGAAACCTGGCTCGCCTCGCCCTCGTTCCGGGAGGTCGACGAGCGACTGCGGGCAATCCCCGGCGCCGAGGCGCGCGTCGACCTGCGCGAGTGCCCCGAGGGCTCAGCGCGCGCGTAGTGCTCGCCCGGGGCTACCCGCCTCGCAGGTGCTCGCGCAGCGACTGCGCCTCGGCCTGTAGCGCCGCGCTCACCGCCACCGGGTACGGCGCGTCCGGCCCTTCCAGCGCCCGCAGCGCGGCGGGGAGCCGTTCGCGCTCGGCCGCCGCGCGCTCCCGCGCCTCGGCCAGTGTGCGCGTGCCCGCGTCGAGGCGCTCGCCGCCGCGCATCACCTGCTCCAGCAGCGGCTCGCCCTCGAGGCGCTCGTCCGCGCGCGCGATCACGTCGCCGCTCGCGAGGCCGGCGTCGTCGCGCAGGCGGAAGACCTGCTTGCGGCCGGGCAGCGTCTCCTTCTCCGCAGAGAGCTTGATCCGCCCGCGACCGTCGTACGCGGCCAGCTTGTAGACGGCGTCGAAAGTCGGCGCGTCCGCCGAGGTCACGGCGCGCGTGCCCACGCCGAAGGCGTCGATCGTAGCGCCCGCCGCGACGAGCTCCGCGATCCGCGTCTCGTCGAGGCCGCCGCTGGCGACGATCTCCACCTGCTGCAGCCCGGCCGCATCGAGGATCGCGCGCGCCTCGAGCGCCAGCTCGGCGAGCGGCTCCGAGTCCAGCCGCACGGCGCGCACGCGGAAGGCGTCGCCCAGCTCGGCGGCCAGCCGCACGACGCGGCGCACGCCCTCGGCGGTGTCGTAGGTGTCGACGAGCAGGACGGTGTCGGGATGGGTCGCGGCGAAGCTGCGGAACGCCTCGGCCTCGTCGTCGTGGGCCTGCACGTAGCTGTGCGCCATCGTGCCGGTCGGCGGGATGCCGTAGCGGTCGGCGGCGAGCACGTTCGAGGTGGCTGTCATGCCCGCGACGTAGAGCGCGCGCGCCGCCTTGAGCGCCGCGTCCGTGCCGTGCGCGCGCCGCGTGCCGAAGTCCACCACCGGCCGCCCCGCCGCCGCCTCGACGATGCGCGCGCCCTTCGAGGCGATCAGCGTCTGCAGGTGTAACTGGTTGAGCAGGTAGGTCTCGGCCAGCTGCGCCTCCGGCAGCGGCGCCTCGACGGTCAGCAGCGGCTCGCCGGCGAAGGCCGGGGCGCCCTCGGGCATCGCGTACACGTCGCCGCTGAAGCGTAGCCCGGCGAGCCAGTCGAGGAAGCTCGCCGGGAAACGCCCGCCGCGCTCCAGCGCCGCCAGCGCCTCCGCGCCGAAACGCAGGCTCTCGAGGTAGGCGAGGGCGTCGTCGAGGCCGCACGCGAGCAGGTAGTTGCGGTTCGCGGGCAGCGTGCGCGCGTACAGCTCGAACGTCGCGCTGGCGGTCAGCCCGTGCTCGGCGTAGGCCTGCAGCATCGTCAACTGGTACAGGTCCGTGAACAGCGCGCGGCCCGGCTCGTCGAGGCCGCCGCCTAGTGGCTCGGGAGTCACGCCTTGCTCACTCGATCGTCGCGCCCGCCTCGCGGATCGCCGCGAGCGCGCGCTCGCCGTCGCCGGGTTCGAGGTTCACGGCGCTGATCGCCTCGGCGATCACGGTCGTCGCGAAGCCGAGCCGGCAGGAGTCCAGCGCCGTCTCCTTGACGCAGTAGTCCGTCGCCAGTCCGGTGATCACGACACGCTCGACGCCGCGATCGTGGAGCAGCGCCTGCAGCTCGGTCGCCTCCTGCTCCCCGCTCCGCGGGTCGCGCTGGCTGAAGGCGGAGTAGCCGTCGCTGCCGTCGGCGCCCTTGCGCACGCGCGGCGCGCCCTCGGCGATCGCGAGGTCGGCGTGCAGCTCGGCGCCCCAGCTCCCGGCGACGCCGTGCACGGGCCAGACGCCGCCGTCCTGCGCGAAGTGCGGGGTGTGCTCCGGGTGCCAGTCCTGCGAGTAGGCGACGAGCGCGCCGCCCTCGAGGGCGCGCGCGATCTCCTCGTTGGTGCGCGCGATCGCGCCGGCCGCGCCGTCCACGTAGAGGCTGCCGTCGGGGTGGGCGAAGTCGTTTTGCACGTCAACCACCACCAGCGCCGTCCGCCCGTCGTAGTCCGCCATCGCGCTGCCTCCCCGCCGGGCGCCCGCCGCCGTCCCCGCGACGCAGCATAGCGGGCCGCCGGGGCGGCGCGCCGGGGCGCGGGCGAGGGCCCGCGATGTGCTATCGTCGCCCCGCTGCGGGGGGTCCGCGCGTGTCGCTATCCGTCGACGACCGGCTCGAAATCCTCGATCTCGCCGCGCGCTACAACCACGCGGTCGATTCGGGCGACCACGAGGGCGCGGCCGCGCTCTTCACCGAGGACGGCGCGATCGAGGCCACCGCCACCGGCACGATCGCCGGCCCGGCAGCCATCGCGGACTACATCGGCTCACGGCCCGACGGCTGGCAGCGCCGCCGCCACTTCAACAACAACGCGATCATCGAGGGCGTCCCCGGCGACGAGGACGCGGCGACGCTGGCGATGTACATCATGGTGCTGAGCCGCCGCGAGACCGTACTCCCGCGCCTGCTCGGACGCTACGAGGACGAGCTGCGGCGCGTGGACGGCGAGTGGCGCTTCCGCAGACGCCGCATCATCGCGGACGCGGACGCAGCCAGCGGACGCCGGGCGGAGGGGTAGCGATGCCGCTGTCAGTCGAGGACCGGATGGCGATTCTCGCCCTCGTGACGCGCTACAACCACGCCGTGGACGAGGGTGATGTCGACACGCGCTCGGAGACCTTCACCGAGGACGGCGTGTGGGACTCGGACACGGCCGGCGTGGTCACCAGCCGTGAGGCGATCCGCGCGCACGCCGCCACCCGCGCGCCGCAGGCGCACACGAAGAAGCACTGGACCAACAGCCCGGTCATCGAGGGCGACGGCGACCACGCGACGATCACGCAGTACCTCTGGCTGGTCGAGATCGTGGAGCCGCGACGCACGCTGATGATCGGCACCTACCATGACACGGTGCGGCGCGAGCCGGAGGGCTGGCTCTTCGCCAAACGCGAGCTGCGCGTGCACAGCCGCATCGACTACTGAGCGCCGCGAGAAAGCCCGGAGGAGACGCCCGTGCCGCTGTCCGTTGACGACCGCCTCGAGATCCTCGAGCTGATGGCGCGCTACAACCACTGCGCCGACGGCGGCGACGGCGAGGGCTTCGCCGACACCTTCACCGCGGACGCGCTGTTCGAGGGCAGCATGAGCAGCGCCCGCGGCCGCGCGGAGCTGGTGCAGGTGATCGCCAGCGGCGGCGGTCTCTGGAAACACTGGCTGAACAGCCCGATCATCGAGGGCGACGGCGACCACGCGACCGCGAAGGTCTACCTCGTCCGCACCGGCCTCGGCGAGGACGGCGAGATCGGACTGGTCGCCAGCGGCACCTACCACGACACGCTCGCGCGCATCGACGGCGAGTGGAAGTTCACGCATCGCAAGGTCCACCCGGACCAGTAGAAACGCAGCCGCGAGGCCGCCTCGCAGGAAGGACGGAGGACGCCATGCCGCTCTCGCTCGAGGACCAGCTCGACATCATGGAGTTGATGGCCCGCTACAACCACGCGATCGACAGCAGCCAGCCCGAGGCCTGGGCCGACACCTTTACCGAGGACGGCGTCTTCGAGGGCAGCGCCGGAAAGGTCAGCGGCCGCGAGGAGATGCTGGCGTTCGTGCGCAACCGCGATCAGAGCAATCCGATCCGCCACTGGAACAACAACATCCTGATCGACGGCGACGGCGACGACGCCACCGCGAAGGTCTACCTCGTGACGTTCGACGTGACCGGCCCGCCGGAGGTCCGCATCACCGGCATGTACCACGACACGCTCAAGCGCGTGGACGGGCAATGGAAGTTCACGCACCGCAAGGTCCGGGCCGACGGCTAGCGGTCGGCCGGGAACGAAACCGGATCGGGAAGGAACGCCGTGCCGCTCTCCTGCGACGACCGGCTCGACATCCTCGAGGTGGCCGCCCGCTACTGCCGGGCGCTCGATCGCGGCGACCCCGAGGGCCTCGAGGCCGTCTTCACGGAGGACGCCGTGTGGGAGTCCTCCGCGCGCGGGCAGCGCCGCGGGCGCGCGGCGATCGTCGACGAGTTCCGCGCGCGGGCGGCGCAGGCCCACACCCGCAAACACTGGACCAGCAATCCCGTCATCGAGGGTGACGGGGACCACGCCTCGCTGACGCTCGACCTGCTCGTGCTGCACCTCGATGATGGGGACGTGCGGCCGGGTACAAGCGGCGTGTACGAGGACAGGCTGAGACGCGATGAGGCCGGCTGGCGGATCGCGTATCGCAAGATCACGGTGGACGGCCAGCGGGCCGGCTTCCGCGGCGTGCCGGCGCAGCCGGCGGGAAAGGATGCAACGCGATGAGAGTCACCTGCGGACTGCACCCCCACAGGAAGATGGGCGAGGCCCCGGACTTCGCCCGCAAGCGCGAGGCGATGGGCTACGACGCGCTGTGGGTGCCCGAGGCCCAGCACAACCCGTTCACGGCGCTCACGCTCGTGGCGGAGCACAGCGAGGACGTGCGCATCGGCACCAACGTCACGGTCGCCTTCGCGCGGTCGCCCTACGTGATGGCGAACCACGGCTGGGATCTCCAGGAATACTCCGGCGGGCGCCTCGTGATCGGTATGGGCACCCAGATCAAGGGCCACAACGAGCGGCGCTTCTCCGTGCCGTGGGGCCCGCCCCACCCGCGCCTGCGCGAGTACGTCGAGATGATGAAGGCCTGCTGGCACACCTGGCGGACCGGCGAGAAGCCGAACTACGAGGGCGAGTACTACCGCTACACCCTCGACGCCTGGAACTGGAACCCGGGGCCGATCGACTACCCCGACCCCCTGATCGCCCTCGCGGCGGTGCGGCCGCTCAACACGCGGCTGGCCACCGAGCTGGCCGACGGCGTGCTCTGGCACGGCATGATGAGCTGGGCCTACCGCGACAACGTGCTCGTCCCCGCCCTCGAGGAGGGCGCGCGCCGCTCGGGCAGGGATCTGAAGGACATGATCGTTTCCGGCGGCGGCTTCGTCGTCACCGCCAAGACCGAGGACAAGCTCGTCGAGGCGATGGCCGAGCAGAAGCGCTGGATGTCCTTCTACGCCTCCACGCGCAGCTACCACCCCGCCATGATCATGGCCGGCCTCGAGGATGAGGCGATGCTGTTGCACCGCCTCTCGATCGAGCAGAAGTGGGCGGAGATGGTGAAGATCATCGACGACGACTTCCTCGAGAAGTTCGCGATCATCGGCACCTGGGACGAGATCCCGGCGAAGATGCGCGACGTCTACGGCGGCCTGAACACCGAGATCAGCTTCAGCGCCGACATCGAGGATCCCGACGACGAGGACCACATCATCGAGGTGATGAACGAGATCAAGGCGATCCCGTCCTACGGCGAGATGGAGCGCACCCCCGCGGCCGCGTAGCGCGCGGCGACGGAAGGGAGGGGCCGCGATGAGGGTGACGTGCGGGCTGCACCCGCACAGGAAGATGGCCGAGGCCCCCGCCTTCGCGCGCAAGCGCGAGGCGATGGGCTTCGACGGGCTGTGGGTGCCCGAGGCCCAGCACAACCCGTTCACGGCCCTCGCGCTGGTCGCCGAGCACAGCGAGCACGCGCGCATCGGCTCGAACGTGACGGTCGCGTTCGCGCGCTCGCCGTACGTGATGGCGAACCACGGCTGGGACCTGCAGGAGTACTCGGGCGGGCGCTTCATCATCGGCATGGGCACGCAGGTGAAAGGGCACAACGAGCGCCGCTTCTCGGTGCCGTGGGGTCCGCCCAACCCGCGCCTGCGCGAGTACATCGAGATGATGCGCGCCTGCTGGCATACCTGGCGGACCGGCGAGAAGCCGAACTACGAGGGCCAGTACTACCGCTACACCCTCGATGCCTGGAACTGGAACCCCGGCCCGATCGACTACCCGGACCCGCCGATCGTGCTCGCCGCCGTGCGGCCGCTGAACACGCGTCTCGGCGCGGAGGTCGGCGACGGCGTGCTCTGGCACCGCATGATGAGCTGGGCCTACCGCGACCAGGTGCTCGTTCCCGCCCTCGAGGAGGGCGCGCGGCGCGCCGGCAAGGATCCGAAGGATCTCGTGATCGCGGGCGGCGGGTTCGTCGTCACGGCGAAGACCGAGGAGAAGCTCGTCGCCGAGCTGGCGGAGCTGAAGCGCTGGATGTCGTTCTACGCCTCCACCCGCAGCTACCACGACGCGATGATCATGGCCGGCCTCGAGGACGAGGCGATGCTGCTGCACCGGCTCTCGATCGAGCAGAAGTGGGACGAGATGGTGAAGATCATCGACGACGACTTCCTCGAGAAGTTCGCGATCGTCGGCACCTGGGACGAGATCGCCGGGAAGATGCGCGACGTCTACGGCGGCCTGAACACCGAGATCCAGCTGCGCATGGAGATCGAGGACCCCGACGACGAGGAGCACATCAAGGAGATCATGGCGGAGGTCCGCACCATCCCGACCTACGGCGAGATCGAGCGCACTCCCGCCGCCGCCTGAGCGCCCTCGTCAGACCGGGCGGCGCCAGCGCGCCCAGTCGAACGCCACGATGCCGTGCTCCGTGAGTTGCCAGATGCTCGCGCGCGGCGTGCGGTCGGCGATCTCGAGGAAGCCGATCGTGCCGAGGCGTGTCGCGAGGTTCCTCGGCAGCGTCGGCGAGCCGGGGTTCACGCAGAGCACGCCGTCCACGTACTCGAGCCACTCGGAGTGGGTGTCGCCGAAGATCATCACGTCCAGGTCCGTGCGGCCGCAGTAGCGCTGCATCGCCCGCTCCAGCGTCCAGCCGCCCTCGGCGGGCACGGGGACGGTATGGGCGATGCCCACGAGGAGCCCGGCCAGCTCCAGCAGCCAGCCCTCGCGCAGCCGCGGGTCCTCGGGCTGCACGGGCCGCCCGCCCGAGCCGTCGTCGCCGTTGCCGCGCGCGACGTAGGTCGGTGCGACCTCCGAGAGCTCGTCGATGACCGAGAGGTCGTGGATGTCGCCGGCGTGGAGGATGCAGTCGACGCCGCGGAACGCCTCGAAGACCTGCGGCCAGAGCTTCGGCATCGCCTCCGGGATGTGCGTGTCCGAGATCAGCCCGATATGCAGCGAGTCCGCGCTCGCGAGCCGTTCGAGGGCTTCGAGTTCCCGCACGCGGACGATCAGGCCCCGCGCAGGTGGCTCAGCACCGCGCGGGCGGCCTCGGCGGGCTGCTCTTCGACGAGCATGTGACCCGCGCCGGGCAGCACCTCCGCCGTCGCGTCGGGCAGCAGCGCGCGGTAGGCGTCGACGTAGGGGCCGGCCGGGACGACGGCGTCCTCGGAGCCCCAGAGCAGCAGCGAGGGCGCGCGCACGCGGTAGGCGCGCCGCGCGAAGCCCTTGTCGGGCAGCGGCCAAAGGTACTTGGCGGCGCCGATCAGCCCGCGCCGCCGGGCGCGGTTCCAGAGCCGCGCCTCCTCGCGATCGGCGGGAGGCGTGAACATGCGCCGCGCCGCCGGGCTCTCGATGTCGGCGAAGATCGTGCGCGCGAGCGTGCCGGGCGTGAGGCCGAACAGGTCCGGCTGCGGCGCCTCCTCCAGCCAGAGCCCGAGCGCGCTGATCAGCGCCAGCCGCCGTACGCGGGCGGGATAGAAGGCCGCGATCTCCTGCGCCAGGAACGCCCCGAACGAGTGGCCCACCACGTCGACCGGCCCATCGAGGCCGAGCGCCGTGAGCAGGTCGTCGTGGTGCAGCGTGATCTCCGTGACGTCCTCGTAGACGAACTCCGCGCCCTCGGAGCCCTCGAAGCCGGGCGGCGAGGGCGCGTAGACGGTCGCGCTCTCCGCGAGGGCGTCGATGAACTCGTCCTCGACGAGGCCGAACGTGCCGTGCAGGTAGAGCAGCGGCGGGCCCTCGCCGGTGACGCGGACGGGCACCTCCACGGCGCCGTCGAAGGTGCGGACGAGGCGCTGCTCAGGCACCGGGCGCCCTCCGCGCGTGCTGCGGGTACCACTCGTCTTCCCATTCGGAGTGGACGTGCCGCAGGTTGGGCAGCACCTCTTTGGCAATGCGCGTCATGTTGTACTCGGCGAGGTCATGCGGCATCGAGCCGAAGTGCGCCATCACCATGATCACGCCGAGGTTGATCTCCTTGACCAGCCACTCCAGCTTCTCGGTCACCTGCTCCGGCGAGCCGTGGATGATCACGCCCTCGTCGATCAGCTGCGCCCACTTGCGCTCGATGATGCGCACGTCCGTGTACTCGGTGGTGAAGCCGCCGGCGATCGTCTTCTCCGTGCGGTAGCCGGGTGCGTCGATGAAGCCGCCGTAGACGTGCTGCGTCTTGTTGTAGAACCACTCGATGTGCTCGGCGTAGAGCTCCTCGGCGTGCTCCTCGCTGTCGCCGACGCCGATGAACTGGATGATGCCGGCGCGGTAGGGGTTGCGCGGCAGGTCGTAGGAGTCGACGACGGGCCAGAACTCCTCGAAGGTCTTCTGGGAGCGCTTGAAGCCGGAGAAGGAGAGTGCGGCGTACATGTGGCCGCGCTCGCAGACCCAGTCCCAGGTCTCGACGGAGCCGCCGCCGGGGATCCAGATCGGGGGGCGCGGCTGCTGGATCGGCCGGGGCCAGATATTGACGTAGCGCAGCTGCGTGTAGCGCCCGTTGAAGGCGAACGGCTCCGGCTCGGCCCAGGAGCGTGTGATCAGCTGCTCAGCCTCACGGTACTTCTCGCGCAGCGTCACCGGGTTCTGCCCGTAGCAGTAGTTCGTGTCCATGCTCGTGCCGACGGGGAAGCCCGCGACGATGCGGCCCCCGCTCATGCAGTCGAGCATCGCGATCTCCTCGGCGACGCGGGTGGGCGGGTTGTAGAGCGCGATGCTGTCGCCGAGCAGGACGATCGCGACGTCTTTCGTCTGGCGCGCGAGCGCCGCGGCGATGATGTTCGGCGAGGGCATCAGCCCGTAGCCGTTCTGGTGGTGCTCGTTCACGCACACGCCGTCGTAGCCGAGCGTCGAGGCGAGCACGAGCTCGTCGATGTACTCGTCGTAGAGCTCGCCGGTCTTCCGTGGGTCGAGCAGGTTCGAGGGAATGTCGACCCAGACGCTGTGGTGCTCCTCGCTGAAGTTGTCGGGCAGGTGGCGGTAGGGCATGAGGTGAAAGAAGTAGAACTTCACGCGCGCACTCTCCCTGGCTGCGGGCCCGCTCCCGCGAGCGCCCGCCGCATGATACGCGACGCCTCGCGCCACCCGCGCGCGCGACGGCGCCGGGCAGCAACGGGGGCCCCCCGGGGGGGGGGCCCCGCGGGGGGGCCCCCAGGCGCGGGGGGGGGGGGGGCCCGGGTGTTGGGGGCGCCCCCGTGGGGGGACAGTCTCTGTTAAACATATAC
>VXOS01000160.1 GCA_009839925.1 Chloroflexota bacterium | reverse complement strand
TCGCTATGGGGGCGTGCGCTAGCCCCCGCCGCGCCGCGTTCGCGCTGCTGGTCAGCACGCGCCGGGGCGCCGGGCCGGCGCCCCGCCCCGCGGCGGCCGGGCGGGCGGCGGCCAGCGGCAGCGACGGCCAGCCGTCGCCCGGCCCGACGTCGAGCACGCACGGGTTGCGGTTCGCGTGCGCGGGAGGGGCGTGCGCGAGGTAGTCGGTGATCCGGGCCGCGTCGGCCCAGTGCTGCTCGCGGCGCGGGTCGTAGGGGACGTCGACGAAGGGGAGCTGGCCGTCGCGCTGGCGCGGCATGCGCTCGTACAGCCCTCGGGCCGAATCGAGCGGCTCGGGCGGCGCGTTGGCCAGCAACCAGCGCTCGATTGGCGAGGGGGATCCGGCAGACGGCATCGGCGCGGCCCTCCGCCTCGATCGGCTCGGTTGGCGCCGCGGCTAGAAGAGCCCGCCCGTGCGGATCGTGCGCTCGATCGCGTAGAGGACGAGCAGCCCCACGGCGATGGCGATCCACTTCCAGTGGAAACGGCCGGGATCCTCGAGCAAGTTCATCGAAGGCGACTCCATCTCCGCCGGTGCGGCAGATCGCGTGGGGCGAGCCTACGGCCTGCGCGGTCGGGCGTCACGCCCACCGAGGGCGATGCCACCACGGGCTGGCCGCTGCGGACAGTCCCGGCGTTGCCGATGCATCAGGCCGGACGCGGTGTGTGCGTTCGGGGCGCGCGCGTTGTCAGCAACGCTGGTACGATCTCACGACGTTAGGTGTGGCGAATATCGAGCCGTTGCCCGTACGATACTCATCGGGCAGGCCCGACAGCAGGTCCGGCGCGCCGCAGGCGGAAGCGCGGGGGTGTTGATGACAGCGCGGCTGATCGCACTGCCGGCTCGACGTGCGCCGCTGGCCGGCCACGGCTGGCCCCCGGCGGTGATCCTGCTGCCCGGCTTGCTGGTCGGCGCCCTTTGCGCCATCCCGCCCGTCTACCTGCTGGTTCGGGCCGGACAGTCGCCCGAGGCCGCCTGGGAGGCCGTCGCGGCGGGCTCGACGCTCGGCCTCGCGCTGCGCACGGCGGCCTTCGCAGCCGGCGCGACCGTGATCGCCGGCGCGATTGCGCTGCCGCTTGCCTGGCTGACGACTCGCACCGACCTCCCCGGCCGGCGTGTGCTCGGGATTCTCGCCGCACTCCCGCTCGCCGTCCCCTCGTACATCGCCGCGATGCTGGCCGTCTCGGCCTTCGGTCCGACCGGGCTGCTCCAGGACGTGCTCGCGCCGCTCGGCGTGGAGCGACTGCCCTCGATCTACGGCTACCCGGGCGCGACGCTCGTACTTGCGCTGTTCACCTATCCCTACCTGCTGCTGACACTGCGCCCGGCGCTGCTCGGCCTGGATCCGAGCCTCGAGGAGACCTCGCGCAGTCTTGGCTATGGGCGCTGGACCACGTTCCGCCGGGTGGTGCTGCCGCAGTTGCGGCCCTCGCTCGCGGCGGGCGGGCTGCTCGTCGCGCTATACGCGATCTCGGACTTCGGCGCGGTTGCGCTGCTGCGCTACGACACGCTGACGCGCGCGCTGTTCGTGCGCTACGAGTCCGGGTTCGATTTCTCGGGCGCCTCGGCGCTCGCGCTCGTGCTGATCGGCATCGCGTTCACGCTCATCGCCCTCGAGCTGTGGGCGCGCGGCGAGCGCCGCTACCACGGCATCCGAGGCGGCTCGCGCCCGGCCTCGGTGGCGCCGCTCGGCCGCTGGCGCTGGCCGGCGTTCGGGCTTGCGCTGGGGCTGCTGGCGCTGGTGCTGGCCCTGCCGCTCGCGCTGCTCGGCTTCTGGCTGGTGCGCGGGCTGGCGGCCGGTGAGGCGCTGCAGGGAGTGGGCGCGGCGGTGTTGGACTCGCTGACCGCGTCCGGGCTCGCCGCGCTGGTCGCGGCGGCGGCCGCAATCCCCGTCGCCGTGCTCTCGGCGCGCCATCGCCGTTTCGCGCTGACGCAGCCGATCGAGCTGCTGAGTCACAGCGGCTTCGCGCTGCCGGGACTGGTGGTGGCGCTGGCGCTCGTCTTCGCCGCACTGCACGGGGAGTCGTTCGCCGGAGGGCTGTTCGGCGGCTGGCTCTACCAGTCGCTGGGGCTGCTGGTCGCCGCCTACGCGCTGCTCTTCCTGCCGCAGGCGCTGGGCGCCACGCGGGCCTCGCTGCTGCAGATCAGCCCCTCGATGGAAGAGGCGGCGAGCGGGCTGGGGCGGCGTCCCTGGCAGGTGCTGGGCTCGATCACGCTGCCCCTCGCCAGCCGCGGCATTGCCGTCGGCATGGCGCTCGTCTTCCTGACCACGATGAAGGAGCTGCCCGCGACACTGATCCTGAGCCCGATCGGCTTCCAGCCGCTCGCGGCGCAGGTCTGGGGCGCCGCCAGCGAGGCGTTCTTCGCGCGCGCCGCGCTGCCGGCGCTGCTGCTGGTGGTGCTCTCCGCCCTCCCACTCGCACTGCTCACGCTCTGGAGACGCGATGCCTGAACGCACATCCGCCCCCGCAGCGCGCGAGGTGCACGAGGCGCCGGGGACGCTCGCACTGCGCGCGCGTGGCCTCGTGCGCAGCTTCGACGGCGTGCGGGCGCTCGACGGGCTGGACCTCGACGTCACCGCCGGCGAGCTCTGCGTCATCCTCGGCGCGAGCGGCTCCGGCAAGACGACCGCGCTGCGCCTGATCGCCGGCTTCGAGCGCCCGGACGAGGGCGCGATCGAGCTGTTCGGCGAGCGTGTGGCCGGCGAGGGCGCGTCCGTGCCTCCGGAGCGGCGCGGCGTGGGCATGGTGTTCCAGGACTACGCGCTGTTCCCGCACCTCTCGGTGGAGGACAACGTAGCGTACGGTCTCCCCCGTAGCGCGGACCGCGCGGCGCGCGTGCATGAGGTGCTGGAGCTGACCGGCCTCCGCGGCCTCGGCCGGCGCGCCGTGCATGAACTGTCCGGTGGCGAGCAGCAGCGCACCGCGCTCGCGAGGGCGCTCGCGCCGCGGCCGCGGCTGCTGCTGCTCGACGAGCCGTTCTCCAACCTCGACCCCTCGTTGCGCGCTCGGGTGCGCGGCGAGTTGCGCGAGATCCTGCGCCGCGCCGGCACGACGACGATCCTGGTCACACACGACCAGGAGGAGGCGCTCTCGATCGCCGACCGCGTCGCCTTCCTCTGGGAGGGGCGCGTCGAGCAGTACGGCACGCCGCGGGAGATCTACCTCGAGCCGGGCACGCTGCGCGTCGCGGAGAGCATCGGCGACGCGATGGTGCTGCGGCTGCCCGCCGCCGGCGGCCTCGTGCGCACTCCGTTCGGCGACCTGCCCGCGCCGCCCGGGGCGCGCCGCTGCGCCGTCGTGATCCGCCCCGAGGACGTGCTGCTGCGCGAGCAGGGAACGCCCGCCGAGGTTTGCGGCCACGAGTTCTACGGCCACGACCAGATGCTGCACGTGCGCCTTGCCGACGGCGCGGAGTTGCGCGTGCGCGTGGGTCCGGGCGAGGAGTTCGCGGGCCTCGACCGCGTCGCGCTGCAGCTCCGCCGCCCGCCGTCGGTCTTCGCCGTGTCGCCCACGGCGACGGTGTGAGCGCTTCGCTCTCGTAACGGTCCCTGAGCGGCGTCTGAGGCGGCTACGCGTCGCCTCGCAGGTTGGCGAGCAGCACCTTGCGCTGGACCTTGCCGTTGCGTGTGCGCGGAAGCTCCTCGACCAGCCGGTACTCGTGCGGCTGCTTGTAGCCTGCCAGCTTCGTCTCGGCGTGCGCGCGAAGCGTGTCCTCCTCGATCCGCACGCCGTCCTGTGGCACCACGCAGGCCGTCACCAGCGTCTTCGTCGGGTCGATCGGCACGCCGACGACGGCGACCTCGGAGACGCCGGGGCAGGACTCGATCGCCGCCTCGATCTCGACCGGGGAGAGGCGGAAGCCGAACGACTTGATCACGTCGTCGGCGCGGCCGTGGAACCAGATGTAGCCGTCCTCGTCCAGCGCCGCGAGGTCGCCGCCCGTGAACCACTCGCCGCGGTAGACCGAGGCCTCTTCGTCCGGCCGCCGCCAGTAGCCGAGCATCAGGCCGGGGTCCGTGCGGTGCACGGCCAGCAGCCCCACCTCGCCCGGCGGGAGCGGCTGGTCCGCGCCGGCCGCGTCGCCGTCCTCGGGCAGGATCACGACGCGGCGGCCGGGCTGCGGCTGCCCGGGCGAGCCGGGTCGCACGGGCGTCGCGGGGCCCGAGGAGATGTAGGTGCTGACCTCGGTCATGCCGAGCGCCTCGAACATCTCCGTCCCGACCTTCGCGGCCCACTCGTCGGCCAGCGCGGGTAGCAGCGGCTCGGCGGCGCAGAGGCAGTGACGGAGCGAGGAGAGGTCGGTCTCCTCGGGCGCTCCGTACTTGAGCAGCTGCCGGTAGACGGTCGGGACGGCGGTGAAGACGTTGACGCCGTGCTCGGCGATCAGCCGCGACCAGATCGCGGGGTCCGGCGGGCCGCCGTAGAGCATCGCGTGCCCGCCGACCGCCCAGACATCCATCAGCCCGACGCCGAGCGTGTAGGACCAGTTGAGCGTGCCCGCGTGCAGCGCCACGTCGCCCGCCTCGAAGCCTTCCCACGCCCCCCACATCAGCGCGCGCCCGTAGAGGGTGCGCTGCGCGTGCAGGACGCCCTTCGGGCTCGCCTGCGTTCCCGAGGTGTAGATCAGGAACGCCGGATCCTCGGCCTGCGTCTGCGGCAACTCGGCGTTGCCGTCGAGCGTGTCGAGGTCGGCGGCGTCGATGACGATGCCGTCGAAGCTGGGGAGCGGCAGGTCCGCGGACGTGACGGCTGCGCGGGGCTCGGCGTCGGCGCAGAGGAACGCCGCCTCTGCGGGCGTCAGCTGCGGCGAGGCGGGGATCGGCGCGAGCCCGGCGGCGTTCGCGCCGAAGAAGGCGAAGGCGTAGTCCGGCGAGTGCGGCGTGCGCACCAGCACGCGGTCGCCCGGCTCCAGGCCGCGCGCGAGCAGCCCGCGCCCGATGCGCTCGACCCGCGCCCAGGCCTCGGCGTAGGTCCAGCGCTCCGTGCGGTCGCCGTAGAGGAAGCTGAACGCGGGCTGATCGGCGAAGGCGGGATCACTTGCGCGCGCCTCGAGGCAGGCGCGGGCGATGTTGAGTGGCCCCTCGACGGGCGCGCGCACGACCGTGCCGGGCGCGATCACGCCGGGCTCCCCGAGCGTCACGGCGCCTCCTCTACCAGCGCCGACATCGAACCCTGGGAGGTGGGGATGCGCGGGTCCGCGCCGTAGCCGTGGATCTTGTCCTGGTTGCGCGTCACCTGTTCGTGCCCCGCCGTTTCCACGATCACCCGCCCCTCGGTGTCGACGATGCGGGCGAGGGCGAACGCCTTTTCCTTCCCGTAGCCGAAGATGCGGCCCAGCATCTCGATGACGTAGGCGTAGGTGTGGTAGTCGTCATCGATCAGCACCAGGTGGTAGCGGGGCGCGATCTGCTGCCCGCTGTCGGGCGTCGCGATCTCCGCCGGCGCGGTGCGGGTGGTCGTCTCGGAAGCGGTCACGCGCCCATTGTCCGCCCTCGCCGCCTCGCGTCAACGGCGCGGCGCCGCGAATCGCCTACGAGGCGTGCCAGGCGCGCTGGAAGTAGCCCCAGAAGTCGATCATCAGCACCCCCTGACCGCCCTCCGTGACGGGCTGCGACTCACGCTGCGGCCAGGGGTCGATGCTCACCTGCTGCATCATGTCGATGTGCATCCGCTCGCTCCAGGGCGCCTCCACCTCGTAGATGCAGAGGTAGGGCAGCGGCGTCCCCTCGATGCTGCGTTCGAGGATGTAGCGCGTCGCGCTGCGGAACGGCGGCGACTTGGCCACGTCGATCATGTGGTTCGTGGTGTACCAGTCGTTGAAGGACTCGACATAGCCGAGGTCCGTCGGGTGTGTGAAGACGATCATGGCGCCCTCAAAGGCGTCGTCGCTGGTCGGATCGGGGCGTCCGAAGTCGATGATCTTGCGGTACGCGCCGCTGCTGATCACGGAGCGTCCCGAGGCCTCGGGCATGGCGGCCAGCGGGTCGAAATCGTCGGCGGCGAGCTGGTAGGCGGCGCCGTAGACAGCGGCCGGGCGCGGCCGGTCGGGGACGGCGTCGCTCGGCGCCTCGCGATCGAGGTGGAGCCACAGCCGGTCCTCGTAGGCCTCGGACAGGCCCTGATTGATGCCGCGCGCGAGCGGCGTGGCCGGCACCTCCTGCTCGCGCAGCTCGAAGATGTTCGCCGCCGCCGCCGTGCCGCCGTCCAGCAGCGGCCGTGCCCGATCCTCGAGGTAGCTCTCGAGGCTGGCGTCGCCGTCGACGGCGAAGAAGTCGAACAGCAGCGAGGCGACGGTCTTGTCGTCGTAGTGGGCGGTGAGGAGTTGCGGGTCCGCGGTGGTCGTCATGGTTGGTCTCCCGTGCATCGGGCGCGACTGGTACTGCGCCCGCGTGCGTACTCTAGCCGACCGCGGGCTCCTCCCGCCGCCCCGCGGGACCAAGGCCGTGCAGCACGTGGAAGTCGTCGCTGATGATGCCCGTGACGCCCCACTCGACGAGCTCGCGGGCATGCCGGCCACTGTCGACTGCCCACGCGAAGAGCTCCGGTACATGCTCGCGCAGGTCCGCCACCCGCTGCGGATCGAGATTACTGCGGCGTGCTCCCACCGCCGGCAGTCCCTCCCAGCGCGCGAGGTCGAACGCCTTCGTCAGTTCGTCGGCGGATCCGCAGGAGTAGACGGTCAGCACGTGCGGGAGTGCGCGGAAGGGAGCGAGCGAATCCCAGTGCCGTGAACTCACGAGATACGGCTCGCCCGGCCGGTGCTGCGCCATGACCTCGATCGCGGAGTCGGGGAGGCCGGGGTTTCGGCCCTTGAGATCGAGCATCAGGCGCGTGCGTGGGCCGGCTGCGTTGAGCACGCCGGCGAGCTGCAGGCGGCCCGGCCGGCCGGGCCGCAGCTTCCAGCCCTCCCGCAGCAGCGGTAGCGCGCCCGCCGCGCCCGCATGCCGGACGTCGAGCCGTCCGCGGTGCAGCCACAGGTCGAGTTCGACGACGTCGACGCCCCAGCGCTCCGCCTCGACCAGCCGCCTCAGCGTGTTGCCGCCGCGATGCGCGATGCGCAACGGCGCTGTAAACAGCGGGCCGGAAGGATGGCGGTCTGGAGCCGTCACCGGATCATCCCATCCCTCATCGCGCCGGGCGTTGCGGGGGGAGTCAGGCGCTGCGCGGAGGATACAGCGAGGGGGCGGCCCGCGCCGCCCCCTCTGTGCTGTTTCCTGGCGGCTTGGCGCCGCTCGGCTGCCCTTAGGGCGGGTAGCTGTGCGGGATCTGCCAGGCCTCGTGCTCGTCCGGCTCGCCGGAGAGCTTCCACTGCGGCAGCCCCCAGCCGTCGCCGAGGTCGACGATCGTCACCTCGACGCGCTTGCCGATGGCGACATCCTCGCGAGGCGCGGGGTTGCCGTCGTCGCCCAGCAGGTTGCCGACGATGCGCAGCGCCCGATGCTCGCCCATCGTGCCGCGCTCCTCGTCCAGCTCGACGAGGATCACGGGGTAGGGGACGAAGTCCTTGAACGCCGGGTTAATCGGGTGCGGGACGATGTAGTAGGAGTAGATCGTCCCCTTGCCCGACGCCGCAACCCAGGTCATGTCGCTACTGCGGCACTCCGGGCACATCGTGCGAGCGGGGTAGATCTTGGCGCCGCAGTCGTCGCACTGCTGGAGCGGCAGGTAGCCCTTGCCGGCCTCCGTCAGGTACTCGCGATGCTGCGGGTCGTTCTCCGGGACGAAGACGCCGGCCCCGAGGTATTCAGCCATTGGTATCGCTCCTCTTCGTTGGCCGCTCGCCTAGACCTGGTTCGTCATGACCAGCGATGAACCGGTCGGCGGCTGGGCCCAGCCGAGGTTCATCGTGATCTGCGGATCCTGGACCTGGCGGCAGGCGCCCTCGCTGTAGTCGTAGGTGTGCTCGCCCTCGCAGTAGTCGTCGACCTCGCCGCGGAGCTGGCGCACGTTCTCGATGACCATGTTCATCCCGTGCGTGTAGCCCTCGCAGAGGTGGCCGCCGGAGGGGTTGTTCGGCCGCCTGCCGCCCAGCTCGATGGTGCCGTCGGAGACGTAGTGTCCGCCCTCGCCGATCGGGCAGAAGCCGTAGGCCTCCAGCTGCAGCAGCGTGGTGAAGGTGAAGGCGTCGTAGGAGCCCGTGATGTCCACGTCCTCCGGCCCGATGCCGGCGTTCGGGAACACCACGTCCTTCGTGTAGATCCCGCCGACCTGGTTGATGGGCCCGTGGTTCCAGTGGTAGTCCGGCGACCACTTGTGGGTGCGCCCGCCCGTCCCGAGGATCGCGACGTTGGGCCTCGGCAGGTCGCGCGCGCGCTCCGTGCTGGTGATCACGATCGCCGTCGCGTTGTCCGTCTCCACGCAGCAGTCCAGCAGGTGGAACGGCTCCACGATGTAGCGGGAGTTGAGCACGTCGTCGACGGTGAGGCGCTGCTTGTAGTACGCCTTCGGGTTGTTGGAGGCGCCCTTGCTGTGCGCCACCTTGACGTGCGCGAGCTGCTCGGGCGTAGTGCCGTATTCGTACATGTGGCGCACGAAGCTGAGCCCGAAGTTCTGCAGCGCGCTGGCGATGCCGTAGATGCGGCTGTGCATCGTGTGGTCGCCGTGGCGCGTCATGAACGGCGGCGGCCCCGCCGGCGCGCCCACGGGCGTGCCGCCGATGCGCATCTCCGTGAAGCCGTTCATCGTCCGGTAGACGACCATCGCGTCGCAGAGGCCCGCCTCGAGCGCTCCGATCGCGAGACCGATCAGCGTTTCCGAGGACGATCCGCCGCCCCAGGTGTCCACCTGGTAGTCCATGCGCACGCCGAGGTCGGAGAAGATGATCTCGGAGCCGGCCGCGTCGCCGACCTGGTAGCAGGTCGTTCCCCAGCTGGTGGTGTCGTAGTCGAGGCCGGAGTCGTCGATCGCCTTCTTGACCGCCTCGACGCCCATCTGGCGCGTCGTGCGGCCGGAGTTGCGCGAGTACTCGGTCTCGCCAACGCCGACGACTGCGTACTTGCCTCGAAGCAGGCCATGACCTTTAGCCAACGGTGCCTTCCTTCCCTGCGTTCTTGCCGCGCCGCACTCTACAGCACACCGCTCGTGGTGGCGACGCGATCCGCGGACCGGCGCGCGCGGATCAGGCTGGACAAGCGCGGCCCCGTCGCCTACCAATGCGCGGGGAGGACGTATGCCCAACCGCTACGTGATCTACGGCGCGGGCGGCATCGGCTGCGCCATCGGCGCGCGGCTCTTCGCCAGCGGGCGCGAGGTGGTCCTGATCGCGCGCGGCCCGCACCTCGATGCCATCCGCGAGCGCGGCCTCACCCTCAAGACCCCCGCCGACACGCTGGAGCTCCGCATCCCCGCGGTCGCCAGCCCGCACGAGGTCGACTTCCGCGAGGACGACGTCGTCTTCCTCACGATGAGGTCGCAGGACTGCACGGACGCCCTCGACGAGCTGCGCCTGGCCGGCGGGGCCGACCTGCCGGTGGTGTGCACCCAGAACGGCATCGAGAACGAGCGCATGGCGCTGCGCCGCTTCGCGCGCGTCTACGCTGTCGAGGTGCTGGTCGCCACGTCCTTCGTCGAACCCGGCCTGGTCCTCAGCTACGACAAGGGCGGCGGCGGAACGCTGGTGCTGGGCCGCTACCCCGAGGGCGCGGACGACCTGGTGCGCTCGATCGCCGCCGACCTGACGGCCGCCGGCTTCCGCGGCGAGGTCGAGGAGCAGGTGATGCGCTGGAAGCACCACAAGCTGATCCGCAACCTCGGCGCCGCCTTCCCCGCCGTCTTCGGCCCCGGCGCGGACACCGTCGCGCTGCGCGCCAACCTCGAGGCGGAGACGGAGGCCGTCTTCGCCGCCGCCGGCATCGACTACGCCTCGAAGGAGGAGTCGGCGGCCGGGGGGGGGGGGGGGCGGGGGGGGCGGGGGGGGGGGGGGGGGGGGGGGGGGGGG
>VXOS01000145.1 GCA_009839925.1 Chloroflexota bacterium | reverse complement strand
CCTCTCGGTCTCGGGGCCTCTCTTTTTTGTAAACGCCACCGCTACTTGGGGGGGCGCCCGGCGGGGCGGCGCGGCGGCCCCTGGGGGTGCGGGGGGCGCGCTCCGGCTGCGATGGAGCCGAAGGCGGAAGGCGGCGAGATGACATCGGCCGACGAGATCCAGATCCATCGCGGCTTCAACGGCGTCTACTTCGACCGCAGCGAGACCTGCTTCATCGACGGGCGCGCCGGTAAGCTCCAGTACCGCGGCTACTCGATCGACGATCTCGCCGAGCACTCCACGTTCGAGGAGACGGGCTATCTGCTGTTGCACGGTGGCCTGCCGACGGCCGACCAGCTTGCGGCCTTCGACGCCGAGCTGAAGTCCGCGCGCGAGCTACCGAGCGAGATCCTCGACGTGATCCGGGTGGTCAAGGACGCCCACCCGATGGACGTGCTGCGCACAGCCGTGTCCGCGCTCTCGGCGATCGACCCGGAGACGGCGGACAAGTCGCACGACGCGACGCTGCGCAAGGGCATGCGCCTCACCTCGCAGGTGCCGACCATCGTGATGGCGCACCACGCGATTCGCGAAGGCCGTGACCCGATCGAGCCGCGGGGCGACCTCTCGCACGCCGCGAACTTCCTCTACATGCTCGACGGCGAGGTTCCGAGCGACGACTCGGCGCGGCTGATGGACAAGGACTTCATCCTGCACGCCGAGCACGGCTCCAACGCCTCGTCCTTCACCGCGCGCGTGGTGACCGGCACGCAGGCGGACCTGCACAGCTCGATCACCGCCGCGATCGCGGCGCTGTCCGGCCCCTCGCATGGCGGCGCGGCGGAGAACGTGATGAAGATGGCGCAGGAGATCGGCGAGCCGGAGCGCGCCGCCGCCTACGTCAGGGAGCTGCGCTCGCGCTCCGAGCCGATCATGGGCTTCGGGCACCGCGTCTACCGCGCCGAGGACCCGCGCGCCCGCCACCTGCGCGAGGGCGTCCAGCGGCTCAGCGCCGAGAAGGGCGAGCCGAAGTGGTACGCGATCCTCGAGGCCGTGCAGGAGGCGATGCGCCCCTACGGGCGGCTCGGCGTGAACGTCAACGTCGACTTCTTCGCGGGCGTGATCTACTACCTGCACGGCATCCCGCAGGACCTCTTCGTGCCGATCTTCGCGGTCGGGCGCGTGCCCGGCTGGACGGTGCAAGTCCTCGAGCAGATGGAGAACAACATCCTGCTGCGCCCCCTCCTCCAGTACGTCGGCCCCCTCGACCAGCCTTACGTCCCAATCGAGGAGCGTTAGGGGCGTAAGCGTCGTGGCCCTCTACCGCATCGATGAAGCCGACGGCTCTCTGAGCCCAATCCCGGAGACCTCACTCTCCGGCGAGGGGATGAGCGAGCGCGACGATCTTCAGCGCTGGCTGCGCGATCACCCTGACGCGCTTGGCGATGGCCTGTTCGTGCTTGCCGAGGAGTATGGGGAGTGGGCAGGCAGCAGCCGCCGCATCGACCTTCTCGCGCTCGACCAGGACGGGCGACTCGTTGTCATCGAGCTGAAGCGCGACGAGGGCGCCTTCATGGACCTGCAGGCGATCCGCTACGCCGCGATGGTCGCGCACATGACGCTTGATCGAGCCGTGGCCGCGCACGAGCGCCATCTGCAAGCGCGAGGCATAGAGGGAGACGCGCGGGAGCGCATTCTCGGGCACCTCGGGGCAGGCGAGGGCAAGGAGCCAGAGATCGAGAGCGCGAAGCCGCAGATTGTGCTCGCGGCGCGCGACTTCTCACAGGAGTTGACTACATCGGTGCTGTGGCTCAATGACGCTGGCCTCGACATCAGTTGCGTGCGTCTGCTCCCATACCGCGTCGGGGACGATCTCGTGTTGGACGTCACCCAGGTGATCCCGTTGCCTGAGGCGAAGGACTACGTGGTCCGCGTCCGCGACAAGGCCATCGAGGCTGAGCCTCACAAGTACCCCGACGTTCCATGGACCGACGAAGACATTGAGCTTCTCGCGGGCATGGTGGAGAACCCTGCGATTCTCACCGCGATTGATCTGTGCGCTGCCGATCCCGGTCAATGGACTCCACTCACGACGATCATCGAGCAGAGCGGCCAGACGCAGGCGCAAGTACAAGGATCGCTCGCGCGACTCACGGCGATCGTGCGCGGCGACTTCGGGAGGAACAACTGGCCGTTGGTGGTAGAGGGCAGGCCTAGCGATGCGGACGGCTCTCAGCGCGCTCACTACCTCATGACCGCGCAGGTCGCAGAGTGGTGGAAGGCTGCCCGCAGCACGGCGAGCGACAGCTGAGGGCGCAACCGCGCGGCTACGAGCCGCCCTCGTTGTCCTCGCGCCTGACGCGGCCGAGGAAGACGTCCGTGAGGATGTTGGATTCGCGGATCGACTCGGGCGTGCCGTCGTGCGCGATGCGGCCGCGGTCGAGGACGTAAGCCCGGTCCACGATTTCGAGAGCGCCCCGGATGTTGTGCTCCACGAGGATGATCGTCGTGTTGAGCCGGTCGCTGATCTCACGGACCTTCTGAAAGACCTCGCCGACCACGATCGGCGCGAGGCCAAGCGTCGGCTCGTCGAGCAACAGCAGGTCCGGGTCGGCCATCAGGCCGCGGCCGAGGGCCAGCATCTGCTGCTGCCCGCCGGACATTGCGCTGGCCATGTCGCGCCGCTTCTCGTGCAGGATGGGGAACAGCTCCATCACGGAGTTGAGCCGCCTCGCCTTCTCCTCGTGGTCGCCGAGGTAGAGGCAGCCCAGCTCGAGGTTCTCCTCGATCGTGAGGTGGGTGAACACGCGCCGGCCCTGCGGCACGAAGGCGATGCCCTCCTTCACGATCTCGTGCGTGGCCGCCGCCAGCCGCTGTTGCCGCCAATACACCTCGCCGGCCACCACCGGGGCGAGGCCCATGATCGCCTTCAGCACGGTCGATTTCCCGGCGCCGTTTGGTCCCATCACGGCCACGACCTCGCCCTTGCGGATGCCGAGCGAGACGTCGTCGAGGGCCACGACCGCCCCGTAGTGCACGGAGACGCCGTCCAGCGCCAGCAGCACCGCCTCGCCGGAGCCATTCGAAGGTGCGGTCTGCGTCATCGCTCCCCGCCCGCGCGCGCCTAGTCGCCCAGGTACGCCTCGATCACTTCCTCGCGGCTCAGCACGTCGTGGACCTCGCCCTCGGTGAGCAGCCTGCCGCTGTCGAGGACGATCAGGTGGTCCGGCAGCTCGCGCACGATGTCCATGTTGTGCGAGATGAAGATCAGCGTGCGGCCCTCGTCGCGCATCCGCACCACGATCTCCTTGACGCGCTCCAGCATCTCCGGGAAGAGCCCCGCGAACGGCTCGTCGAACAGGTAGGTGCGCACGTCGAGGGCGAGCGCGCGTCCGATCTCGAGCAGCTTGCGCTGGCCGTACGACAGCTCCTGCGCGAGGGAGTCGCGCTTCTCCCACATCCCGACCTCGCGGAGGATCTGCTCGGTGCGCTCCGTGTGTGCGACCGTCGTTCGCTCCAGCAGGGCGGGCAGCAGGCGCCGGCTGGTGAGCACCACCATGATGTTGTCCCGGACGCTGATCTGGTCGAAGAGCCGCACCTCCTGGAAGGTGCGAGTGACGCCGTGTTCGGGCGTCTCGTGCGCCTTCACCACGCGGAGGCGGACGCCGTCGAGGATCACGAGGCCGCCGTCGAGCGGCAGCACCCCGCTCAGCAGGTTCACCAGCGTCGACTTCCCCGAGCCGTTCGGCCCGACGATGCTCGTGATGCCCTCGTGCGGGATCGAGACGCTGAGCTCGTCGACGGCCCGGACCGCGCCGAAGTGCTTCGAGAGATCGATCGTCTCGACGGCGTAGGCGTCGCGGGCGTCGGCGGCGCTCACAGCCTGTACCTCCCGACCAGCCCCTGGGGCCGGAACAGCATCAGCAACACCAGCAGGATGCCGAGCACGATCTGGCGCGCCTGGCCGACGAACTCGGAGGGGATGAAGGGCAGGAAGCGCATGCCTTCATCGAGCAGCACGAACGCCATCGCGCCGAGCAGCGAGCCCCAGATTGTCGCCAGCCCCCCGAGGATCACGATGCAGACGAGCAGCATCGACTCGAGCAGGATGAAGGAGTTGGGGTCGATGAAGGTGGTCCAGCTCCCGAACAGGCCGCCCGCGAGGCCGGCCATCATCGCCGAGATCACCCACACCGCCAGCTTGTAGTGCGTCACCTGGTAGCCGAAGACGGCGATCGCCTCCTCGTCCTCGCGGATCGCGGTCAACACCCGCCCGAACGAGGAGGTGACGATCAGCCAGCAGACGAGGACCACCAGCGCGAGGCAGATCAGCGCGAAGACCAGGAACTCGACCTCGCCGTCGAGCACCCAGCCGCCGATCGCCGGCCGCTCGATCTCATGGATGCCGAAGGCGCCCCGCGTCACGCTGCGCAGATTCAGGAAGACGCTGAAGGCGATGATCGCGAAGCCGAAGGAGACGAGGACGAAGATGTCGTCCCGGAAACGGTTGAACACGATGCCCACCAGCAGCGCCGTCACCCCCGCAAGCACCACGCTCACCGGCAGCGCCGCGAAGAACGGCCAGCCCAGCGTCGGGATCGCCTCGGTGCGCAGCTGCTCGTACGAGGCGTCCGAGGTGAGGAACGCCATCGCGTAGGCGCCGATGCCGAAGAAGCCGATGTGACCAATCGAGAGCAGGCCGGTAAAGCCGACGACGAGGTTGAGGCTGACGGCGAGGATCGCCCAGATCGCGAAGACCGTGCCGAGGGTGATCGCGAAGCCCACCCCCTGCCAGAGCATGAACGCCACGGCCCAGGTGAGCACGATCAGGTTCGCCCACAGCTCCACGTTTCCTCGGGCGTGGCCCAGCAACGCTCGAGGATCGCGCGCCGCTGCGGCCAGTTCCCCGATTGCCCGCGGATTCATCGTCAGCGGCTACTTCCTCGGCAGGAGGCCCTTGGGCCAGAACGAGAGGAAGAGGATCAGCACGCCGAACGAGATAACGTCCCTCCATTCGCCGGCGAGATCCCAGATGCCAAACTGCTCGACCATCCCGAGGGCGAAGCCGCCCACGATCGCGCCGTAGAGGTTCCCCAGCCCCCCGACGACCGAGGCGATCCAGCCCTTGAGCAGGAGCAGCAGGCCCATCCTCGGCTGGATTGCGGTGTCGTGGCCGCTCAGCAGGCCGGCCAGCGCGGCGTACACGGCGCCGATGAAGAAGACGACGGCGATCACGACGGTGGTGTTGATCCCCACCACCTTCGCGACCTCCTCGTCGTCGCCGATCGCCCGCACCGCCTTGCCGAACGAGGTCTGCTTGAGCAGCAGCCAGAGGCCGGCGAATCCGACGAGCGCGACGGCGATGGTGAAGACGTTGAAGCCCTTGATGGTGGCTCCGGCGATGACCACGGGATCGCTGCCGAAGGCGTCCGGCAGCGGCCTCGGTGCGGCCTGGAAGACGATGGTGGTGGCGGCGGTCATGGCGAGCAGCACGCCGAGCGAGGCAACGAGCATGATCAGCGGCGACCTGGCCCGCGCGATCATGTGCACGTAGAGCCCTCGATAGAGCGCGAGGCCGACGGTCCCCGCCAGCAGGCAGGACACGGCCCAGCTGAGGTAGAGGCGGGAGCCCGGCGCGTCCGCCACGAGCAGCGCGCAGTACCCGCCGGCGATCGCCGCGACGATCGCCGCGACGGCGAGCAGCGGCCCCGTGAGGGCGCGTCCGTGCGCGAGCCGGTGGCCCCGCCGAACCATCCAGAGCACGGCCAGCCCCACGACCACGCCGATCGCGGGACTGAGGAGAACCTCGATCTCGTTCGGGCGTGCGAGCACGAGGCCCGCGTAGCCGCCCGCGGCGGCCGAGAGCAGGCTGGCCGCGAGGATCAGGTTCCTCGTGCGGTAGCGGGTGCGCAGCCGTGTGTAGAGCCCCTCGCGGAGGGCCCACGCGACGACGCCCGCGACGACCGCGGCGAAGGCGACATTGACGAACGGCTCATTGACCTCGTAGAGCCCTCCGAGGGCTTCACCGGAGCGCAGGTAGAAGACGCCGTAGGCGCCGATCGCTGCGGCTGCGCCGTAGTAGAGGTCGAAGAACCAGACCGTGCTGTAGACGAGGGTGAAGCCCATCGCGAGCAGCGCGTAGACGGCGCCCACGGAGAGGCCATTGAAGGCGAACTGCAGCGCCTGCTCCGGCGACTCGCTGATCTTCCACACGACGTAGGCGATGGCCGCCACGGCGAGCGCGATCGCCAGCAACTGGCTCTGGCGATCGCGGTAGCTGGCCAACTGTGCGCCCACGGATCGCACCTTAGCCGATCGCAGTTCCCGGGCGTGCCGGGCCGCTCGACCGGACTACGAGAGCCCGGGCGAGCCGCCCCTCCAGCTTCGGAGCCTACTCGGAAGGAGCGAAGCCCAGGCCCCGGTACCCGTTGTTCTCCGCGGTTCGCTCGCTCACGGGCAACACCTCCACGACGACGTTGGTGAGGCCGACAACCTCGCCGTCGCCGTCGAAGCTGTAGTTGTCCCCGATCGCGCCGCTCCACGTGATGTCGTAGAGGCAGTCACGGAACCCGTCCGCGTCCTGGTCGTCGTCGGTCTCCTCGAGACAGGCGGCGGCGATGTGGACGTCGTCGTAGGCCGAGCCGAGGTACCAGGCGAGCGTGACGTAGCCGTAGCGCTCGCGGAACTGGCCGAGCACCTCCTGGCCCTTCGCGTTTGCAGGATCGATGTCGGCGATGACGGCCTTCACGCCGGTTGCCGCCTCGCCCGCAATCTCGATCGCCGTCGTGCCGACCGGCACGATGTCGGAGTAGATTGGCCCGTCGTAGCCCAGCTCACGGGCCTGCTTGAGGATCGTGCCGCCGGTGAACTCGGACTGCGCGGCGACGTGCAGGGCGTCCGGGTTGGTGGCGAGCAGCTTGGTCAACTGGGTTCTGAAGTCCGTGATGTCGGAGGCATACCGTTCCGCCGCCAGCACCTGGCCGCCTCGCTTCTCGAACTGTGCGACCGAGGTGCGCCGCACCCCCTCGGCGTAGTCCGTGGCCTCAGTGATGGTTGCCAGCGTGCGGATGCCGTCGGCCCAGAGCAGGTTGCCGGTGTCGACGCCCAGCTGCGCATCGCTCATCGACGTTCTGAAGATGTAGTCCCCGGCGTTGGCGATGTCCGGGTTCGTCGCCAGGCCGGAGAAGAGCACGACGCCGTCCGCCTCGGCGAGCGGTGCGGCGCCCAGCATCGCGCCGCTGCACGAGGTGCCGAGGATGATCTTCACGCCGTCCACGTCGGTGAGCTTGTTGTAGGCGGTGATCGCGTCCTGGGCGCTGCACTTCGAGTCCTCGACGACCAGCTCGAGCATGCGCCCGTTGATGCCGCCCGCCGCGTTGATCTCGTCGACGGCCATCTGCTTGGCCTGGATGGCGACCCGGCCGTAGGTCTCGCCGGGCCCCGTCGCCGACTCCATCACGCCGATTCGGAATGGTCCTTCTTCCTCGTCGTCCCCGCCGCAGGCGAGCGCCAGCGGGATGAGCAGGATGGCCAGCGCGAGCAAGACGACGCTCCTCAATGAACTGGTTGGCATCTTGCCCTTCCCTCCGCTGAATGCGCCTCGGTAGTGACCGCTACTGGGACAAGGTCGCGCTAGCGCTCACGCTATCACAACGTGCGCAATATCGGGCCCGCTGGCGCCGCGAAGTTCAGTGAACGTGGATACTCGGGATGAGCCTGCATCAAACCACGACGTCGCCGGAGCAGCGGAAGTTGCCGATGGAGCTGATCCTCGCCCTGAAGTCTGTCGAGGCCGCCTCGTTGCGGCGGCTCGGCACGCTGGCGGCCTGCATCCTGCTGGCCGCGATTGCGCTCGGATGCAGCGGCGGAGGCGAAGATTCCGACAGCAACGAACGGCTGCGCGAGCTGGAGGCGGACGTCCGGTCCCTGGAAGAGTCCAACGAGGTCCTCGCCGCCGAGAACGCTGCCCTGAAGGGCGAGATCGAGACACTCCGGCGCGAACAGGTCGACCTCGCCGAGGCGCTGCGTGCCGCCGAGTCGGCCGCGGAACAAGAGCAAGACGCCCTGGATTCCGAGGCGGCTCGGGACGAGCAACTGGCCGCCCTCGAGGAAGGCCAGATCCGCATTGGCGAGCGCCTGGACGGTCTGGACGCCCGGATTCAGGAACTCGAGGCGGTCGCCTCCAGAATCGAGTCGGTCTTCCCTTCCGCGACGGAGTGGACCGGGAGCAAAGACGAGCAGTCGTTGCTACCGGTGGGCAGCGCCCTCGCGAGGACCGTGAGGCTGGTCGAGGAGTCCGGAGGCGACATCTACCTTGTCGATCATCCAGGTCGAGAGGACCGCGCGGTCCTGGTCACGCCTCTGGAGTTCGTTGACGGCGAGACTCCGCTGATCGTCTCTCTTCATGGCTTCGGAGGACATTCCGCCTACCTGAGCGCCTACGTGCCCCTTCACGAGCGCGTGAACACCGAAGGGTTCGCGCTGCTGCTGCCCAACGGGACGCTCGGCGCCGCCGGGAACCGCTTCTGGAACCCCACCGACCAGTGCTGCGCTGGCGGCAAGTCCGGCGAGGATGATGTCGCCTATCTGACCGAGCTGGTGGCGACTGCGAGGGAGGTCAGGGACTTCGGGCCGGTCTACTTCTTCGGCTACTCCAACGGCGGGTTCATGTCCTACCACATGGCCTGCAAGGGTCTGCCCGGTCTTCGTGCGATCGCCAGCCTGGCCGGTACGAGTTACGTCGAGGACGCAAGCTGCGAGGGCGCACCCCCCGTGTCCGTGTTGCACATCCACGGCACCGCGGACGATGTGATCCGGTACGAGGGCGACGAGAGTAAGCGGGTTCCGACGGGCGATGGTGCGCCGGCCTTCTACGCCGGGGCGCGGGAGATGGTGACGCGCTGGAGCCGGCGGGCCGGCTGCGACTGGCCCGAATCCCCCGAGCCCCATGTCAGCCTCGACCTGGACCGGTCCGTGCCGGGGTCCGAGACCCAGGCGTTCCGACTGGAGTCCGGCTGCGCCGAGGGAATCACCATCGAGCTGTGGATGGGTGCGGGCAGCAGCCATGCGCCGGGCTACGGCGACGCCTTTGTGGACGCGCTGCTGGGCTGGCTGCTGTCGCAGGAGTGATCAGGACGTGATGAGGATCCCGCCAAAGAGACAGGAGCCCGTGAGCGTGAGCCTCGCTCGCGGCTCGGCTGGCTCCGCCCGCCTGGATTCGATGCTTCCGAAGGTGGCGGACGAGCGCACCTCGACCGCCCAGTCGGGCGGAACCCGGAGGGTGACGCGGCCGAACAGCACGCTGGCGTTGACCGAGGCCGCGCCGTCAACGGGAGCCGCGGAGCGGAGGTCGATGTCCGCGCTCCCGAAGGTCGCGGAGACGTTGCCTCCCCGGAAGTGCTCGCTGGTGGAGCTCTGACTGCTCTCGGAGAAGAGGCTGGCGACGTTGAGCTCGTCGCCCGCCTCGGTAACCCGGTCGCCGCCGGAGCGCCAGTAGCCGAAGATCATGGCCGCACCGATGGCGATGAGCGCTACCGGCCACAGCGACGACACGTCGAATTCGACGATGTCCAGGTTGTAGAGCAGGAATGCGGCCCCCACGGCGATGACCGCGACGCCGCCCCTCAGATTGCCGCTCGAGGCGCTGGCGAGGCCGATCACCACGAGGAAGAGCGGCCACCACTGCTCCAGCGGCAATTCGAGGCCGCTCACGCGCGGCGCCAGGAACAACACCCCCAACAGGATGAGCGCAACCCCGACGAATCGATCGTTGGCCATGGCAGCGTGCCTCCGTATTTCGGAGCGTCGGCGCCAAGCATAGTCAGCGGCCGCAGAGGCTGGTGGGCCTACACGTACTGTACCGCGAGCTTTCCGCTGGATTGTCTCAATCCAGTGCTCTCGACCTGCCCGGGAGCGGCGGCGAGGCTCCGACGCTCCCTTCCGCGCGTCGGGGCAGCCGTCAAATCGGAGTCGTCGCCCCGGCGGCCATGACGAAGCCGACCTCGGCCGATCCGGTATCTCCGACCCCGTGCACTACGAGCGCGCGTCGCTGACGTTGCCCGAACATCCCCTCCCGTTCACGGCGAGTGCCCCAGCCCGCTGTGACGCGCGAGGAGCAGGCCGAGGAGCGGCGCGCCGACGAGAGCCGTGATCACGCCGATCGGCAGCTCCTGAGGTTGCACGATGATTCTCGCGAGGACATCCGCCCAGA
>VXOS01000072.1 GCA_009839925.1 Chloroflexota bacterium | reverse complement strand
CGCGAAGCGCGCTCGTTCGGGATTGGGGGTGTGGGGGCCCGCGAGGCATCCTCGCATCCGATCGAGACAGCGCCCCCCACAAAGGACACGCGATTGGCCTCGGACCTGGTAGAGCAGACGCGGGGGCTCGCGAGCGGCCGGTTGGGCAGGGGCGGCGCTAGTCGTCGATCCCGCGGACGGCGTTCTTCGGGTCGGCCGGGATGCGCGCGAACGGCTGCTTCCTGTCGAAGTCGAGCTGCTCCGCCCACACCTCGTTGGGCTCGTTGCCCAGCAGCACATCCACGTACTCAGCCTCGAGGCCCTCGGACGGCCAGCGGCGGATGCGCACGCCGATCGCCTCCGCGGGGATCGGCGCGATCTGGATCTCGCCACCGCGCCCGCTGTAGAACCACTCGCCCTCGACACCCTCGTCCTGGTCGATGATCCAGGAAGCGAACCAGAGCAGGCCGAAGCCTTCCTCGTTCATCAGCGCGGGCCAGTGCAGCGTCAGCGCCGTGTTTCCGTTGTCTGCCATGACAGGCTGCCTCCACCAGGAACGCCGAACGCTGCGAGGATGGCGAGCGCGCCCGTGCGCGTCAACCGCCGTCGCGCTCAGTCCCGACATCGACGACGAGGCTGCCGTGCAGGCCCTCGTGGCCGGGAACGACGCAGAAGAAGCTGAGCGCGCCCTGTTGCGGCGCGCGGATGCGGATCACCGTGTCGCCGTTGGCAGCGAGGCGCTCGTCGATCTCCGCGCCGCCCAGCCCGCTCAGCACGAAGCGGTGCGGGGCGCCGGCGCTGCCCACGAGGACGAAGTCGATCACCTCGCCGGGCCGCACGGCGAGGCCGCGCAGGTCAAGCTGCCCCGTCGAGGCGTCGATCGCAATCGTGCGCGCGGGCGTCTCGGCGCCGAGGTCGCGCGCGACCGGGGCAAGGCCGTCGTGTGAGTGCGCGCCCTGCACCACGGCCCAGACCAGCACCGCGCCGAGCACGAGCAGCGCGACGACGCGGCGCCTGGAGAGCGTCGTCAGGCGGCTCGCGGCCCGGTCGCGCAGAGCCTCGGCGATGCCGTTCATGCCTCGGACTCCTTCACCCTCCAGAGTAGCGCCTGGGGCGCGGGGTGGCGCCGCGGCGGAAGCCGCGCCAGACTCGCAGCATGAAGCTGTCGCCATCGAGGCCCCAGACGGCCGTCTACGCGGCAATCGCTCTGCTGCTGCTGGTCTTCGTCGTCGTGCTGCCCGCCGCCGGCGTCTTCGAGACGCCCTCGATCAACCCGTTCGACGGCGAGACCAGCGAGGCCGTCGTCGTGACCGTCGAGGAGACGGCACGGGAACAGACCGCCGCTGGCGTGACCGTCGTCTCGGAGCGGATCGGAGTGCGCCTCGACGGCGGCGAGACGGTGACCGTCGAGCGGCAGGTCGCCGGGGACGACGCGTTCGCGATCAAGGTCGAGCCCGGTGACAACGTGCTGGTCACGGCCTACGAGGCGGGCGACGACACCGTCTACTTCATCGCCGATCGGTTGCGCACGTTCCCGCTCTGGGCGCTCGGCGCCGTCTTCGCCGCGGCGGTGGTGCTGATCGGGCGCTGGCGCGGCGTCTGGTCGCTGGTCGGGCTCGCAGCGAGCTTCCTCGTGATCGTGCGCTTCATCGTGCCGGCGATCCTCTCCGGGATGAGCCCCCTGGCGGCCACGCTGATCGGCGCGAGCGTGATCATGACGACGACGCTCGTGCTCGCCCACGGCGCGAACAGGAAGACCGGCGCCGCTCTCGTCGGGACGGTGCTGAGCCTGCTGCTCGCCGTGCTGCTCGCGACGTTCGCGGTCGATGTCACGGCGCTGACCGGTCTTGCGGGCGACCAGGAGGCCACGCTCGAGCTGCTCTCGGGCGGCTCGATCGACGCGCGCGGGGTGCTGCTCGGGGGCATCATCATCGGCGCGCTCGGCGTGCTCGACGACGTCACGGCCACGCAGTCCTCGGCGGTCTTCGAGTTGCGCCGCGCGAACCCGCTGCTCGGTGCGGGCGAGCTGTTCGCCCGAGGGCTCAACGTCGGCCGCGACCACATCGCCTCGACGGTGAACACGCTGGTGCTCGCGTACGCGGGCGCGGCGCTCCCGCTGATCGTGATCCTCTCCGTGCAGCCGGAGCCGCTCGGTCTGCTGATCAACCGCGAGCAGATCACCACCGAGATCGTGCGCACGCTCGTGGGCAGCATCGGCATCGTCGCCGCCGTGCCGATCACCACGGGCATCGCGGCGCTCGCGGCCGGCGCCCTCGAAGCGGACGACGAGCCGGCGTGACGGCACGCTGCAGCTTCTGCGCCATCGCCGCGGGCGAGGCGGAGGCGGCGGTCGTGTTCGAGGACGAACGATTCCTCGCCTTCCTCGACCACCGCCCGGTCTTCCACGGGCATGTGCTGCTGATCCCGCGCGAGCATGCCAGACGCTGCCGGACCTGCCTCGATGTGACGCCGGCCCGCTGCTTGAGCGCACGCAGCTGCTCGCGCGCGCCGTCCCGCGCGCCATGGCCGCCGAGGGCACGTTCGTGGCGATCAACAACAACGTCAGCCAGAGCGTCCCGCACCTGCACGTGCACGTCGTGCCGCGCTCGCGCGGCGACGGCCTGCGCGGCTTCTTCTGGCCTCGCCACGCGTACGAAAGCGCCTCGCAGCTGCGTGAGACCGGCAAGCGCGTTCGCGCCGCCGTGGACGGGCTGCTCGCGGGCGAGGACGGGGAGCCCGAAGCGCGCGCGTGACGTAGACTCTGGCCGCGCGGCGGGCGCCGGGAGGCAATCAGATGGCGGAAGTGCTGCAGGTGATCGAGCTGCCCGAGACGCACGTGCGCATTGTCGTCGATGGCAAGAAGACGCCGCTGCTGCGCCGCGGAGGCGGCAACAGCTTCCGCTGCGGCGCCTGTGACACCGTGCTCGTCGAGGACGCCTGGAGCTGGGAGATCTACAACCTCGTGCTGCGTTGCCCCGACTGCGGCGCGTACAACGAGGTCGGCAAGCCGGCCACCGAAGGCCGCTAGCGAGTCGCCAGGAAGCCACCGGGGGTAGCCATGCAAGTCTGGGCCTCGAAACCGCGCGACATGCCACCGAAGGAGGTGGGCGACTACGCCCGCCGCGTCGAGGCGCTCGGCTACGACGGGCTGACCGTCTCCGAGGGCGTCCACGACGGCTCGGTCAACGCCTGGGCCGCCCTCGCGGCGACGAGCGAGCTGCGCGTCGCCGTCAGCGTCTTCGTCGCCTTCTCGCGCAGCCCGATGTCGCTCGCCTATGCCTGCTGGGACTTGCAGGACTTCTCCGGCGGGCGCTTCGTGATCGGCCTCGGCACGCAGGTCAAGGCGAACATCGAGCAGCGCTTCTCGGTGCCGTGGACCCCGCCCGTGCCCCGCATGCGCGAGTACGTGCAGGCGCTGCGCATGATCTTCGACGCCTGGGGCGCGCAGGACGGCACGCGCCTGCGCTTCGAGGGCGAGCAGTACCGCTTCACGCGCATGCAACCCTTCTTCACCCCCGCCCTGATCGAGCACCCCGAGATTCCGATCTACCTCGGTGCGGTCGGCCCGGCGATGACGCGGCTCACCGGCGAGGTCGCCGACGGCTTCTTCACCCACAGCTGCAACAGCGACCCGCGCTCGATCCGCGAGCTGGCGATGCCTGCCGTCGAGGCGGGCGCGCAGCGCGGCGGCCGTTCGCTCGACGATGTCGACATCATGGTCTCGCCCTACATGAACACCGGCTCGACGTCCGAGGAGATCGCGGAGGCGCGCGACGCCAACCGCCGCCAGATGGCGGTCATGTACTCGACCCCGAACTACTGGGGTCCGCTGCGCCTGCGCGGCATCGAGGAGATCGGCGAGCAGCTGCGCGGACTCACCCGCGAGGGTCGCTGGGACGAGCTCGCGGATCTGTTGAGCGACGACCTCGTGGACGAGATCGCGATCACGGGCGACTACCTCGACTCGGCGCACCTGCTCAAGGAGCGCTACGGCGACCTGCCGATCTCGCTGCGCTTCCCGCTGCCCGACGACCCGGCGGACGACGGCCAGGTAGCGAAAGCGCTCGAGATCCTGCGGGACTGACGTGACGCCCGATCGCCCGAGGCCGGTCCTCGATGCGCTCTCGCGCGCCTACTGGGAGGCGGCGGGCCGGGGCGAGCTGGCGATCCAGCGCTGCGAGGAGTGCGGCCACTACCAGCACCCGCCGCGCCCGCTCTGCGAACGCTGCACCTCGTCCGACCTCGCCTACCCCGCCGTCAGCGGGCGCGGCGTCGTGCACAGCTTCACCACGAACCACCAGCGCAACGTCGCCGGCTTCGAACGGGCCGTCCCCTACGTCAACCTGATCGTCGAGCTCGAGGAGCAGGCCGAGCTCTACCTGCTGAGCGACCTGCCCGCCGGCGAAGCGGATTGGGTCGCCATCGGCGCGCCGGTCGAGGTCGCCTTCGAGCCGATCGAGGCGGCCGAGGGCGAGGCGATCGCGCTCCCGCAGTTCCGCCCGGCGGGCGGGTAGGGCGCCGGCGATGTGGGCGGGTAGGGGCAAGACCGCTGTCGCCGGCATCGGCTTCTCGCAGCTGACGCGTACGCACGAGCGCCCGCTCGGGCAACTGGCGATCGAGGCCTGCCGCGCCGCGATCGCCGACGCCGGCATCGAGCCCTCGCAGATAGACGGGCTGGCGACGCACCCGGACCAGCCGTTCCGCGGCGCCGGCAACCGCGCGGGCGAGGACCTCGTGCCCGCGGCCTTCCTGATCGACCACCTCGACATCGGCCCGGAGGTCGAGTGGTACGCGCAGGTCTCGGCTGGGCTGATTCCGAGCGCGATCATCGAGGCGCTGAACGCGCTCATGGCCGGCGCCTGCACGTACGCCCTCGTCTGGCGCGCGATGCACCGTCCCGCGGGCACCTACGGCGCGTGGCGGGAGCCGTTCGCCGGGGGCGATAGCCAGTTCACCGCGCCTTACGGCTACACCAGCCCCTTCCAGCTCCATGCCGTCGCCTACCAGCGCTACATGCACCGCTACGGCGCGACCCGCGAGGAGATGGCCTCGCTGGTCACGAACAGCCGCGCCAACGCCCAGCTCAACGAGGCCGCCTTCTTCAACGGCACGCCGATGTCCGTCGACGACTACTTGGCCGCCCGCATGATCTCGGAGCCGATCTGCCTCTTCGACTGCGACATCCCCGTCGAGGGCTGCGCCGCGCTCGTGCTGACCACCGCCGAGCGGGCCCGCGATCTCCCGAGGCCGCCCGCCTACGTCGCCGCCTGGGGGCAGCACACCGCCGCGCGGCCCACGTACGTGAACTACATGCTCGACGACTACATGGCCTGCGGCGCCTCGACGGCGGGCAAGCTGTGGTCTCGATCGGGCCTCGGGCCCGGCGACGTGGACGCGGCGCAGCTCTACGACGGCTTCAGCCCCTCGACGTACTACTGGCTGGAGGCGGCGGGCTTCTGCCCCGAGGGCGAGGCGCACGCCTTCGTGCAGGACGGCCGCGTCGCCCTCGGCGGCGAGTTGCCGGTCAACACCTTCGGCGGATCGCTCTCGGAGGGTCGCCTCCACGGTATGGGCCACATCGCCGAGGCCGCGCGCCAGGTTTCCGGCCGCGCCGGCCCGCGTCAGGTCGAGGGCGCGGAGGTCTCGATCGCCCTCGACGGCTCCCCGCTGCTGCGCGGCGCGGGGCTGCTGTTCACGCGGGAGGCGTAGGGGGCGGGGTACTTCTTGTCGCACTGGCGCTTGCGGCTGGAGGCAGGTACGTATAAACTACCTAACTATTCTAGCGATCGGATCAGCACGCCGCCGCAGTGAGGGCATGCAGTATGGTGATCGACCGGGGCACGAGATACCGGGAGATGGCGGGCCGGGGCAAGTACCGGCGTCTGTATGAACACCTCTGCGGGCTCCGTACCGGGGAGTGGAGAACGTCCTTTGGCGAGATCGAGTCGATCATCGGATTCGAGTTGCCTGAGTCCGCGCGTTTGCACCGGCCTTGGTGGGCGAACCAGAGGAGTGGCAACGGCCATAGCCAAGCCCTTGCCTGGGGCATCGCCGGATGGGAGACCGCCGAGGTCGACATGGATGCCGAGACGCTGCTGTTCAAGCGGAAACAGCCCGAGACCGTTCGTGTCGCCACCCTCGACGAGTTCTGGCCCGCCCGTAGCGTGGGGAGCTGGCCGGACGATCTGAGCCTCAAGCGGGAGGACATCTACGACGAGCGAATGCCGCCCGCCTGATGTTCATCGACACCAACGTCCTCGTGGCGTCCCGCTTCCTCGAGGCCCCGAACCACGACATCGCGAGGGCAAGGCTGGAACGCGCGTTTCGCGATCCCGATCCGTTGCGGATCAGCCGTCAGGTGCTGCGCGAGTACCTGGCCGTTGTGACCCGCCCCCAGACATGGGCGGTTGCGATCCCACGTGATGAAGCACTCGACGACCTACAGAGACTCATGAACCGCTTCCAGATTCTCGAGGACGGTCCCGCCGTGAGTAATTCGCTGGTCGCACTCTGCCGCGAGGTGGTCGTGGGAGGGCGGCAGATTCATGACGCGAATATCGTCGCGACGATGCTCGCTCATGGAGAGCGGAGGTTGCTCACGCTCAACAGCGCCGACTTCCGCCGCTTCGGGGACCGCATCGAGTTGGTGGGCGGCTAACTAACCGGAAGCGGCATCTCCGCCCTGCCACACCACCACCGCCCCCGCCTCGGCAAGGCGGGCGATCACCGAGGCGGCGTAGCCGAGCTCGCCGAGGACCTCGGCGGTGTGCTGGCCGAGCACCGGAGGCGGACGGCGCAGGGCCGTCCACGGCTCCTCGAAGGTCCACGGCGGAGCGACCGTCTCGAGGTCGCCGAGGGTGGCGTGGCCCTCGAGGCGGCGGACCATCTCCAGTGCCGCGACCTGCTCGCTCTTGAGCAGCGATTCGAGCGTATGCATCGGGACGATCGTGCCGCCCAGCTCGTCCTGCACGATGCGGCGCAGATCCTCGAAGGGCCAGTTGCGGAGGGTGTCGTTCACCTCGTCCGGCAGGTAACGAAGGTTGTCCATCATCCCGCGCGGCCCGCTGAAGCGCTCGTCGAGCAGCACCTCGGGGCGGTCGATGGCGATGAGGAAGGTGTTCCAGCCACCCTCGTCGCCGCGCAACGTGATCAGCGCGGGGCCGTCGGCGGTCTCGAAGCCGTGGTCGGGCGGATCGGTCAGCCCGAGGATCGCCCGGCCCTCGATCGAGTCCTGCGAGCGCTCGGCGGTGAAGGTCCACTGGTGGATCGCCGTGAGCGCCGCGAGCAGCGAGGTCTCGACGTGCTGGCCGACGCCGTGGCGGTCGCGCCAGAGCAGGGCGGTCAAGATCGCCTGGAAGCCGGCCATGCCGGCCGCGTGCTGGGCGAAGTCGTAGCCGAAGCGCAGCGGCGGATCCTCGGGCCGTCCGAGGTGGCGGTTCGATCCGACGATCGCCTGGATGTCGATCTCGCTCGCGGGCGCGCCGGCCAGCGGGCCGCGGCTGCCGTAGCCGCTGATCGAGCAGTAGACGAGGCGCGGATGGCGCTCTTGCAGCGCTTCATAGCCGAAGCCGAGCCGCTCCATCACGCCCGGCCGGTAGCCCTCGACGAGCACGTCCGCGCCCTCTATCAGTTGCGCCAGGATCTCCGCGCCCGCCTCGCTCTTGAGGTCGACGGCGATGCCGCGCTTGTTGCGCTGGAACTGCAGGAACAGCGCCCCCTCCGGCGCTCCGCCGCCCGCCGGCTCCACGAATGGCCCGATCGTGCGCAGCCAGTCGCCCGAGGGCGGCTCCAGCTTCACCACCTCCGCGCCGAGGTCGCCGAGCTGCATCGCGCAGAGCGCCCCGGAGATGCCCTGCGAGACGTCGACGACCCGCAGGCCCTCGAGTGGGAGCTGCGAGTGCGCACGGCCGTCGGCCGCGCTCACGCTCGCGCCGTTCGCCTCGCCGGCGGCGTCGATCTCCGCGAATACCTCGGCCGTGTGCTCTCCGAGGCGGGGTGCCGCGCGCGTGATGCGCGCCTCGGTCGTGCCGAAGCGCCAGTGCGGCTTCGCGCTGGCCATGTCGCCGTAGGGCGTGTCGAGCACCGTCACGAGGTCCTCGGCGATCGCCTGCGGGTGTTCGAGCAGGCTCGCGCTCAGCGTCGGGCCGCGCTGGTAGGCGGCGGCCGGCACGTCCGCCGCGTGCAGCACGCGCTCCCACTCCTCGGCGTCGCGCTCGCGGAAACAGGCCTCGAGGACCGGGAGCAGCTCGGCGCGGTGCTCGACCCGCGCGGCGTTGGTGGTGAAGCGCGGGTTGTCGCGCAGCTCGCGGAGTCCGAGGGCGTCGCAGAGCTTCGGCCAGAAGCCGTCATGCGGGACTCCGACCGCCACATGGCCATCGGCGCACGCGAACGCCTGGTCCGGCACGAGGTTGGGGCGTGCGCTGCCCATCGGGCCGGGCGCGCGGCCGCTCGCGAGGTACTCCGCGATGCGGCTCGTGGCCCCGACGATCGTCGATTGCAGCTGCGAGGTCTGGATGAACGTGCCGCGGCCAGTGCGCTCGCGCACGTACAGGGCGACGAGGAGCGCCTGTAGGTTGGTGAAGGCGCCGCTCCAGTCAAGCGTCGCCGTGCCGCGCGAGAACTGCTGCCGTCCGCCTGCCTCGCCGGTGACGCTCGTCAGGCCGGCCGCGGCCTGCGAGAACCACTCGTTGCTGGTCATGCCGTGCATCGGCCCGCGCGGGCCGTAGGCCGAGCTCTGCAGGTAGATCAGCCGCGGGTTGTGCTCACTCAGCAGCTCGTAGCCAAGGCCGAGGCGGCGCATCACCTCGGGCGATCGGAAGTTCTCGACGAGCACGTCCGCGCTCTCGATCAGCCGCAGCGCCTGCGCGTGCCCGGCAGGGTCCTTGAGGTCGAGCATCACCCCGCGCTTGCCCAGGTTGTTGCCGAGGAAGGTGTGGCCGGTGCCGCTGAGCCTGGGCTTGGTGCCGCGCACGGTGTCGCCTCGCGGCGACTCGACCTTGATCGCGTCTGCGCCGAGCCAGCCGAGGTACTCGGCGGAGATCGGGCCGACGGCGGCCTGGCCGAAGTCGAGCACGCGCAGGCCGCTCAGCGGCCCCGTCCAGCCCTCGCTGCTCAGTCGCTCGGCCATGCCCGCACCATGCGCGCGGGCGCGTGCGGCGGTCAAGGTGCGTACGGCGGGCCGGGCGCTATCATCGGCGCGACCGGAAGGGGGCCCCGATGAGCAACGGAGAGCGAGCGCTGCCGACGAGCGAAGAGGTCACGTCGTGGCTGACCGAGCGGCGCAACTGGGGCCGCTGGGGTGACGACGACAGCCGCGGCGCGGTCAACCTGATCACGGACGAGAAGCGCCTCGCGGCGTTCGGACTCGTCGAGCAGGCGCGCGTCGTCTCGATCAGCCGTGAGTACCCGAAGAACCCGGGGCCGACCAACCCTGTGCCGGCGCAGCATTTCCTGCGTCAGAACGTGCGCCCGCCCGACGGCGGATCGGTGGTGGACTACTACGGCTTCATCTTCCACGGCCACACGCACACCCACCTGGATGCGCTCTGCCACGTCTGGGACAAGAACGGCGCCTGGCAGGGCCGCGACCCGGCCGAGTTCATCACCGGCGACGGCGTTACGTACGCCGACGTGACGGCCTGGGACACCGGCATCATCACCCGCGGCGTCCTGCTGGACGTGCCGCGCCACCGCGGGACGGACTACGTGACGACGGATCGCCCCGTGCACGGCTGGGAGCTCGAGGAGATCGCGGAGGCGCAGGGATCGAGCGTCGGGTCGGGCGACGCGCTGCTCGTGTACAGCGGCCGCGAGGCCTACCAGGCCGATCACCCGAACCAGTTCCTCGGCGATGCGGGGAGCACGACGCCGGGCCTGCACGCCTCGTGCCTGCCGTTCGTGCGCGACAACGACGTCTCGCTGCTCGGCTGGGACATGATGGACGCGAAGCCGAACGACTACGACTACCCGTGGGCGATGCACGGCGTGATCTACGCCTACGGCGTGCCGCTGCTCGACAACGCGCTGTTGCAGCCGCTCGCCGAGGCGTGCGCGGAGCAGGGCCGCTACGAGTTCCTGCTGATCATCTCGCCGCTGCGAGTGCCGGGCGGCACCGGCAGCCCCGTCAACCCGCTCGCCATCTTCTAGAGGCGGTCGTACCGCGCCTTCGCCTCACCTTCCCGGGGAGGGTGGCGGGATCCTGTGCGCCCGGGCGGGCTGCGCCCGCCCCCCTCACCCC
>VXOS01000005.1 GCA_009839925.1 Chloroflexota bacterium | reverse complement strand
ATGTTTATAAGCTCCAGTGCCTGGTGGGCTCCGCGGCCACCCGGATCTGGCGCGCGCCGGCCGCGGCGGCGCCGATCGTCCCGGCCGTCGCCGTCGCATGCCAGCCGTGGCTGTACTGCGACGGGTCGACGGCGTGCCCGAGGCGCGCCTCCACCTCGAAGCCGATCACGAAGGCGTCGAGCAGCGCCGCCCCGCTGCGGCCGCGCTCCTCGGCAAGCGCGAAGACGGCGGGCAGCAGCGGCGCCGAGGGGTGGCCGTGCAGCGGCAGGGTCGTGTCGTCGTAGTCGAGCGCGTGCGCGGCCGTTCCGGTCGCCAGCGCGGCGTCGAGCAGTTGCGCGCGCTGAGCGGAGCCGAGGATGGAGACCGGCCCCGGTCCGTGCCCGGAGACCAGCTCGCGCACGATTGTCGGGCCGTCCTCGGGGACGCCGGCGAGCGCCACGCCGGTGGTGTCGAGCAGGGCGCGCTTGGCGGCCGTGATCGCCTCGGGCGGGACGGACTCCGCAGGGGTTTCGGTGATGTAGCGGACGACGTGCTCGGTGAGGCTCATGCTGGCGCTCCTTGCGCTCGCGCGGCCGCAACCCGCGGCGTGCGGCGGCCGGGGCTGATGATAGCGCGAAGCGGGCAGCGGGGCGGCGGTGGGTCGGGAGCGCCCGTAGCGGCCGCATTCCGTATGCTGCCCCTCGCGTGCCCGGAGTACGGGCCGCAGCCTCGGTCTGCGATCCGTTGCGGCGAGCCAGCCGAGAGGAGAAACGAGTGGCAGAGTCCGCACTGGACGCCATCGACGAGTTCATTGCCCAGCAGTCGATCGACCGCTCGAACCCGCGCTGGCGGACGCAACTCAACCGTCCGCCGCAGGTCAGGTTCGACAAGGGGAGCGCGTACTTCTGGGACCTCGAGACGAACGTCGGTGCGCTGAGCGTGCGGCTCATGCCCGATGTCGCGCCGATGCACGTGAGCAGCACGATCTACCTGACGCGGCTCGGCTTCTACGACGGGCTCAGCTTCCACCGCGTGATCACGCAGTTCATGGCGCAGGGCGGCTGCCCGCTCGGAACGGGCACGGGCGGTCCCGGCTACCAGTACGCCGGCGAGTTCAACGGCGGCGTGCGGCATGACCGCCCGGGTCTGTTGAGCATGGCCAACGCCGGACCGAACACGGACGGCAGCCAGTTCTTCCTGACCTTCGTCCCCACGCCCTGGCTCGACGGCAATCACACCATCTTCGGCGAGGTCGTCGAGGGCATGGAAACGCTGCAGGCCCTCGAGGCGCGCGGATCGCAAGGCGGAGCGACGAGCGAGCCGCTGGAGATCAGCAGCGCCTCGATTCGCGTCGAGTAACGGGGGCTGCTACGCCTCGAGGGCGGCGCGGATCGCTGCGCCTGCCTCGTGCTGCGCAGCCGTGGCCTTGTCGAGCATCGGGGCCATGTTGAAGAAGCCGTGGATGACGCCGTCGTAGCGGGTCAGCTTCGTCGGCACGCCCGCCGACCAGAGGCGGCGGGCGTAGGCCTCGCCTTCGTCGCGCAGTACGTCGTACTCGGCGGTGATCACGAGGGCGGGAGCCAGCCCGCTCAGGTCCCCGGCCTGCAGCGGCGCGGCGTACGGCTCCTTCGCCTGCTCCGGCGACTCCAGGTAGTGACCCCAGTACCAGGTCATGTCCTCGGCCGAGAGCAGATCGCCCTCGCCGCCGTGCTCGATGTATGAGGCGGTCGTGAAATCGAGATCGGTCACGGGGTAGATGAGCGCCTGGAAGGCGATCGCCGGACCGCCGCGATCGCGCGCCATCTGCGCGACCACTGCCGCGAGGTTGCCGCCCGCGCTGTCGCCGGAGACGGCGATCCTCGACGCGTCGATGCCGAGCTCCGCCCCGTGCTCGCTCGCCCACTGCGTGGCTGCGTAGCAGTCCTCTGCGGCCGCGGGGTACTTCGCCTCGGGCGCGAGCCGGTAGTCGACGGAGATCACCGTCGCGCCGCTGAGGTTCGCCAACGCGCGAGCCGGCGCGTCGTGCGTGTCGAGGTTGCAGATCACCCAGCCGCCGCCGTGGAAGTAGAGGATGCCCCCGCCCGAGGGATTCTCGGGCGTGTAGACGCGGATCGGGATGTCGCCGCCGGGGCCGGGGATGGTGCGATCCTCGACGCTCGCTATCGGCTGCGGACCGTCGCCCATCCCGGCCATCGCCGCCGAGCGCTCGAGGGTGTCCGCGCGCGCCTGCTGGGCAGTCTTCTGGTGATTCGGGACGGCGCGGAACTCCGCCGTCAGCGTGAGTATGTCCTGCATCTGCGGGTCGAGCGGCATGCGGTACCTCCGTCATGTGCGAGGGCGTCCCTCGCGCCACGGCGCATCGTACCCCTCGCGGCGTTGTTGTGAACCGCGTCCGTTGCGCGATCCGGGGAATCGGGCGCTATAACGAGTGCGTGGCGCGTTCGGGCGCCGCGCGGTTGGGGGGAGTGCGCAGATGGGCTCGAATCTCGAGGGCAAGGTCGCGGTGGTCACCGGGGCCGGACGGGGAGTTGGACGCGCGGTCGCGCTGGAGCTCGGCGCCGAGGGGGCGAGCGTCGTCGTCAACGACTTTGGCGGCCTCAGCGACGGCGTGAGCGAGGCCTCGAACGAACCGGCCGACAGCGTCGTCGAGGAGAGCCGCGCCGCCGGCGGCAAGGCGGTGGCGAACTACGCGAGCGTCGCCACCGTCGAGGGCGGCCGCAGCATCATCGACACGGCGCTCGAGGAGTTCGGCGGGCTGCACACCGTCGTGCACTTCGCCGGCAACCGGCAGCCGAAGATGATCTTCAACCTCAGCCCGGAGCAGTGGGACGCCGTCATCAAGGTGCACCTCTACGGCGCCTTCAACGTCGTACAGCCGGCCTCGGTGATCATGCGGGAGCAGCAGTGGGGGCGGATCATCCTCTGCAGCTCCGGCGGCGTCTGGATCGGCACGATGGGCGGGACGAACTACACGGCCGCCAAGGCCGGCATCTACGGCTTCGCCCTCAGCCTCGCGATCGAGCTGGCGAAGTACAACGTCACGGCCAACTGCATCGGCCCGAGCGCCTACACGAGGATGACCGAGGAGACCTACGCGCAGCTCTCGGGCCGCCCGCTCAGCCCCGTGATGGAGCAGCGGGAGGCGGGGACCGAAACGACGTCGCGGCCCGAGCACGTCGCGCCGATCGTCGCCTACCTCGCAACCGAGGAGGCGGGTTATATCACCGGCCAGTGGTTCAACGCCGGGCGGCCGGGGCTGGTTTCGGTGAACTCGATGCCGTCGCCCGCGAAGTCGATCTACAGCGACGGCAAGTGGTCGGTGGACGAACTGATCAAGGTGATGCCGGGCACGCTCGGCGCGAACCTGCCGAAGCCGCACAGCGGCGCGGGGTAGGGGCGGAACAGCGAGGCGCCCTCGGCCTAACGGCTGCCGCGCAGGCGCGGGTCCAGCTCGTCGCGCAGGGCGTCGCCGAACATGTTCATCACGTAGACCACGAGGCTGAGCGCGATCGTCGGGAAAACGAGGATCCAGGGCTGGACGATCATGTAGAGTCGGCCCTCGGCGCTCATGATCCCGCCCCAGCTCGGCGTGGGCGGAGGCACGCCGAAGCCGAGGAAGCTGAGCGACGCCTCGGCCACGATGTAGCCGCCGATCGAGGTGGACATCAGGACGACGACCACCGGGAAGATGTTGGGCAGGATGTGGCGCAGCAGAATGCGCGGTGTCGAGGCGCCCATCGCGCGGGCGGCGTCGATGAAGGGGAAGGCGCGGATGCCGATCACCGCGCCGCGCACCACGCGCGAAAGCGAGAGCGAGCCGCGGGCGGCGAGCGCGATGATCACGTTCGTCACGCTCGGCTCCAACACGACGAGGATGGCGATCAGCATCACCAGCGGCGGCAGCGCCTGCGAGGCGTCCACGAAGCGCTGCACGATGTAGTCGAAGACCCCGCCCAGGTAGCCGCTCACCGCGCCGAGGATGGTGGCGAACGCCGCCGCTCCGAACGTCGCCCCGAGGCCGACGTAGAGCGAGATGCGCGCGCCGTGGATGACGCGGCTGAACAGGTCGCGCCCGAACTGGTCCGTGCCGAAGAAGTGGTCGGTCGAGGGGGCGATCAGGCTCTCTCCGACGTTGTTGCGGGTCGGCGAGTACGGCGCAATCACGTCGGCGAAGATCGCAATGAACACCAGCAGCACGAGCACGGCCGCCGAGAACGCGCCGATTGGCTGGCGCCTCGTAAAGCGCACGAGGGTCGTGCCCCAGCGCGCAACGAGGGAGGGCTCCCGCGGAGCGAGCATCGCGTCGCCGGCCACGGCCATCGTCGCTTACTCCGTCCTCGTGCGCGGGTCGAGCACGCCGTATGAGACGTCGACCATCAGGTTCACCATGATCACGAGCAGCCCGGAGACAACGGTCAATCCCTGCACGACGGGATAGTCGCGGGCGGTCAGCGCGCCGATCAGCGTTCGCCCCAGTCCCGGCAGCGAGAAAATGCTCTCGAGGATCACGGTGCCGGAGAGCAGGAACGCCACCTGGATGCCGAGCAACGAGACGACGGGGATCAGCGCGTTGCGCAGCGCGTGTCGCAGCACCACCGTCCCCTCGCCTGCGCCCTTCGAGCGGGCGGTGGTGATGTAGTCCTGCCGCAACACCTCCAGCATCATCGTGCGCGTCAGGCGCATCAGCGAGGCGCTGAGCGACAGACCGAGGATGAGCGCGGGCGTGAAGAACTGGGCGACGTAGGGCCAGATGCCGTCGCCGGGCGGCGTGTAGATGACAGGCGGCGACCACTTCCACCAGATCGTCGGGAAGACGATCACCGCCGTGGCGATTGCGAAGTTGGGAATGCTCAACCCGGCAATCGAGACGCTGCGCAGAAAGTAGTCCAGCAGGTTGTTGCGCCTGACCGCCGAGATGATGCCGATCACCACCCCGGTCGTGGCGCCGATGACGAGCGCCATCACGCCCATCGTGAGGGTCACCCCGATCCGCTGCCGGATCAGGCCGGTGACCGACTCCTCCGTGAAGATCGAGTTGCCCAGGTCGCCGCGCAGCGTGCCCAGCGTGTAGCGCACGAACTCCTCGGGCAGCGACTTGTCGAGGCCGAGCCGCGCCTCCAGCTCCGCGCGCGAGACGTCGTCGAGGCGTACCTGCTCCTCAAGCAGTACGTCGATCGCGTCGCCGGGAAGCAGGCGGATCAGCACGACGACGAAGAGGATCAGGACCATCGTCGTCGGGATGATCGCGAGCAGGCGAGCGACGATGTAGTTCCGCACGGCGCCTCCGCTGAGTGCGTCCGTTATGCGTCCGGCGGTCGCCAGCATACGCCGTTCGACCCGGAAATGAGCGTGTGTAGTATCGGCGTGCGGGTCCATGCCCGGCGTGCGAGATCGTGCTGAGGCTGCGAGAGGAGCACCCAATGACCGAGGAACGAGCAGGCCGCCTCGCCGGCAAGGTCGCGATCGTGACCGGCGCCGGATCGGTGACGGAGGGCATCGGCAACGGTCGCGCGACGGCGATCCTGTTCGCGCGCGAGGGCGCGAAGGTGCTGCTCGTCGGCCGGACGCGCGAGCGCACGCAACCGACCCTCGATGCGATCGAGGCGGAGGGCGGCGAGGCGGCGATGTTCCTCGGCGACGTGACGCGCAGCGAGGACTGCCAGGCCATGGTCGCCGAGGCCGTGGAGCGCTGGGGCAAGCTCGACATTCTGCACAACAACGCAGGCATGAGCGGCCCGGGCACGGTCGTCGAGGTGGCTGAGGAGTTCTGGGAGGAGGTGATCCGCGCCAACCTCACGAGCACGATGCTGGCCTGCAAGGCGGCGATTCCGGTGATGGCAGAGGGCGGTGGCGGCGCGATCAACGTCACCTCGTCACTGTCGGCGATCCGGCCGGTCCACCTCACGCCGTACTCGACGGCGAAGGGCGCGCTGATCACGCTCACGGCCGGGCTGGCGATGGACCACGCCGCGGAAGGCATCCGCGCCAACTGCATCATCGTCGGGCCGATGTACACGCCGTCGGTCTGGTCGCGCGGGATGAGCGAGGACCTTCGCGATCGCCGCCGCCGTGCGTCCCCGATGGGCAGGGAGGGGACCGGCTGGGACACCGCCTGGTGCGCCGTCTACCTCGCCTCGGACGAGGCGCGCTACGTCACGGGCGTCGCCATCCCGGTGGATGGCGGAGTACACGTCAGCAGCCCCAACCGCCACGACCCGCGCTGACGGCACGGGCGGTACTGGCCATATCCCTGCCGCTTCCGGCAGCAATCTGACACGTTGCCCCGGCGCCTCCGGGGTACCATGACACTGTGGCGATGCTGGCTGCCCCGGTCGGTTGGCCGCGCTCGGCAGAGAGCGAGGGGCGATCGAGCCGCTGTCCACGGGAGGGGCGCGATGCCTCTGCGGTACGCCATCCTCGCCATCAGCGTCGTGCTCGCGGGGTTGACGCTCTCGGCGTGTTCCGACACCGCGCCGCAGCCCTCGGTGGTGGCCACGGCGATGCCGCCGCCGCCGGTGACGCTGGAGTACGATCGCCACCAGACTGCCGGTCGCTTGCGGCCGGGCGGCTACGCCTTCCTCTCCGATCCAAACGACCTCGAGAGCAAGATGGACCGGTACGAACACGAAGGAACCTTTGGATTCCTGATTCACCAGTCCGATGCAGCCAGTAGCTCCCAGGCGGCATTCTTCCAAACAGTCGTGGTGGGCGACGTCTTTGACTGGTGGCGAGGCGACGACTGCTACTCCCGCCTTGAAGTGAAGGAACTGCGGCCTGATCCGGCCACCACACCAGCACGAAAGCTGTTCGTGGTCTCCTACCGACACTCGAACCGGACGGATTGCGACGGGCCAAACCTCACGGATGCAACCCAATCAGTAGAGTTCCGATGGCGGCCCTTGCCGTACAGGCTCGGTCCAGACGGAATCCGCATAGTGATTGGACATGAACCAGTGACAGGCCCCGGAAGGTACCGCCTGAGTAGTGGATCTGAAGTCGTGATTACCGTGCCTGACGGAATGACCATCCAGGTATTGGGGAGTTACTCCGACGGAAAGCACTACAACCACATAGTGGACGTTGAGACTGGAGCACGGCTCTACGTCGATGCCGACACAGGCCGAGTCGCAGGGCGGCGAGGCGTGCCAGCTGGCGAAGGCGCTTCAGGCGCAAACGACGGTGCGCGCAATGTGGGCGATCTGTTTGATCTGATCGAAGCGTCAATCGAGACGCCGGGATGGGGAGGACAGCAGTAGAGTGGCAGCTCGCACTCTGAGAGTCCTGGCCACATTGCTGCTTGCGGGGTTCCGAAGGCGGGCGGAGAGAGGCGTTCTACGGCGCGCCCTCGTGGCCTGTGCGGTGGACATAAAGCGCGACGGCGACGTTGTCGGGCGCGCCTCGCTCCAGCACGGCGTCGCTCAACTCCGAGGCGTAATCCCCGCCTGACTCCGTAACCACGCGCCCGATCTCCGCGTCGTCCAGCACGCCGTGCAGCCCGTCGCTGCTCAGTAGCAGCAGGCACGGGTCGGGCAGCTCGATCGGCCCGGTTACGTCCGTGCCTGCGCGCTCCTCGAGGCCGATCGCTCGGGTGATGACGTGGCGGTTGAGCGCCGCCAGCGGGTCGTCCGGCTCGAGCAGCCCGGCGCGGATCTGCTCCTCGACCCACGAGTGGTCCTCGGTCAGCCGTCGCGCCGCGCCGCCGTCGAGCGGCACGAGGTAGGCGCGGCTGTCGCCGATGTTCGCGGTCCAGGCCTCCGAGCCACGCACGAGCGCCGCGACGAGCGTCGTGCCCATCCGCGCGTTCGCTCCCTGCTGACGCGCCCGCACGGCGCGGTTGGCCTCCTCGAAGGCATCGCGCAGGGCGGCGGCCGGATCGGCCGGCGGCTGCGCGCGCAGCCGCTCGATCAGTGCATCGAGTGCGGCGTGCGAGGCGACCTCGCCGCCGGGGTGGCCGCCGAGGCCGTCGGCGACCGCGAGCAGCAGCGAGCCGTCGGGCAGCGCGAGCGAGGCCGCGGTGTCCTCGTTGCGCTCGCGCAGCAGTCCGCGGTCGCTGCGTGCTTGCAGCATCGCTCCTCCGATCGCCGCCGCGCGGGCGGCGTATGGCGATCATACGGAGCCGTGCCGGGTGGATAGGCCTGTGGCGCTCTGCTAGCATCCCCGGACTAACGCCTTCGTAATGGAGGGCGTAGCGCCGCCCGGTCCGCTGCCTCGACACATCGAGGCGCGTGGCAGGCGTGTGAGGGCCGGGCAGGTTAGGCCGATGGCCCTTGTCCGGGCGCGGGGCCCGGCGGGCATCCGGCCGGTATGGAGGGTGCTCATGGCGACCAACGACTCAGACTTCCTGCGGATGCTCCACCAGCGCACGTCGCGGCGCACGCTGCTGCGAGGCGCCGCGCTCGGCGGCGCAGGCCTCGCGGCCGCGGCGCTGATCGGCTGCGGCGACGACGACGAGGAAGAGGCGCCCGCGGCGACCCCCGCGCCCTCGACCCCGGCTCCTACCGCCGCTCCCGCCACCGCGACGCCCGAGCCGACTCCGACGCCGGATACGCGGCGCGGCGGCGTCTTCAAGTACACGAGGACATCGTCCCTGGCGGGCGCCGTCGACCCCCACCAGTCCACCTCCACGGGCTGGTTCCTCTGGCAGTTCATCGGCGACCACGCGGTGCGGCGGAACCGCAACGCCTCCGATGTCGTCGGCGAGCTGGTCCAGGACTGGGAGGTCGCTCCGGACGGCCTTTCGATGACGATGAACGTGCGCGACGGGGCGGTCTGGCAGAACAAGGCGCCGATCAACGGCCGCGCCGTGGACGCCGAGGACATCGTCTACAACTTCGAGCGCATCGCCGGCCGCTACGCGGACGCGGAGGAGACCGAGATCGGCCGCTATCAGCGCCGCGGCACCGTGGCGGGCATGGAGGATGTCACGGCGGTTGACGCCAGCACGGTGAGCGTGACGTTCGACCGGCCGCGCGGCAGCTTCCTGTGGGGCCTCACGGACGGCCGCAACTCGATGGTGCCCAAGGAGTTCCTCTCCTCGGGCGGCGACTTCAACGACCCCGTCACGGCGGTCGGCTCGGGCCCGTTCATCGTCGATGAGTACGAGAACGAGGTCACGGTCAAGATGAGCCGCAACCCGGACTGGTGGAAGTCACCACTGCCGCTGCTCGACGGTGTCGAGTTCGTGTTCCTTGCGGACAAGACGGCGCTGATGGCGGCCTTCACGCAGGGCTCGGTGGACTTCTTCTCCGGCCCGAACCGGGTGGAGCAGGAGACGCTGGACAAGCTGGGCGGCAAGGGCCAGCGCTTCGTCATGCCGGAGTCCGTGCTGTGGCCGCACTGGCGGTTCAACACCAAGGAGAAGCCGTTCGACGACGCTCGCGTGCGGCTCGCCCTGCAGCGCGTCCCGAACTACAAGGAGGCCGGCGACAGCTACTACGGCAACGCCTGGCGCTTCACCGGCCCGCTGGCCTCGGGCTACGGCGAGGCCTACAAGTCCGAAGAGATCGCCCAGATGCCGGGCTGGAACCCGAACACCAAGGAAGCCGACATTCAGGAAGCGAAGCAGCTGATGTCGGCCGCCGGGTTCCCCAACGGCGAGTTCGAGTGGAAGCTCCTGCTCGGCGTGCCCGCGCCGACCACGAACTGGTACGACTCGAGCACGCGCGCGATCGACGCCTGGAAGAACGTCTGGCCGGACATGAACGTGGAGCTGGACCTCCCCACGGACATCGCGGCGTTCAGCAAGCGGCAGAACTCCCGCGAGGGCTGGCAGGCCGTCTGCTACACGATCCTCGGACAGCCGGACGCCGTGCTGGAGCTGCACTCGCAGTACCACTCGGAAGGCTCGCGCAACTACGGAAACTTCGCCGACCCGACGATCGACGAGCTGATCGACACGGCGTCGATGCAGTTCGACATCGAGGAGCGCGGCGAGACGATCAAGCAGGTCCAGGATCTGCTGATCCAGGAGCACATGCCGATCATCCAGATCTACGTGTACCTGCAGATCAACTACTGGTCCGAGCGGATGCGCGGCTTCGAGGAGGTCTACGGCCTCGAGGGCACGTTCGAGCCGGGCCAGCGCGGAAGGGACTACCTCTGGATCGCCAAGTAGGCGTCCGGACAGCGTCCGGGACGTCATCGCCGGGGGGGGGGGGGGGGGGGGGGGGGGCGCCGAGAGCGCGGGGGGGGGGAGCAGGGGGGCGGGGCGGGCGCGGGGGGGGGGGCGGGGCGGGGGGGGGGGGGGCGGGGGGCGG
>VXOS01000107.1 GCA_009839925.1 Chloroflexota bacterium | reverse complement strand
TCTACCCCCCGCACGTGCTCACCAACGACGCGAAGCGCCACGGCGTCGCCGTCGAGCGGCCCGACATCAACGGCAGCGCCGCCCGCTGCACGGTCGAGCTGCCGGGCGCGATCCGCGTCGGCCTCGGCTACGTGCGCGGCCTCGGCGAGGCCTGGGCCGAGCGCATCGAGGGGGAGCGCGAGCGCGCCGGTGAGTACCGCTCGCTGTTCGGCTTCGTGCAGCGCACGGGGCTGGGCCGGCAGCCGGCGGCGCGCCTGATCCAGGTCGGCGCCTTCGACGGCTTCGGGCTGCAGCGCCGCGAGCTGCTCTGGCAGCTCGGGCTGTTCACGGGCGGGGCCGTCGCCGGTGTGGCGGGCGCGCCCTCGGTGGAGGCGGCAGGGCGTCAGCTGCGGCTCGAGCTGCCGACCGCGCAGGACATGGTGACGCTGCCGGACTTCGGCCCCTACGAGCGGATGGCCGCCGACTACGCGCTGCTCGGCCTTTCGCCCGACCGCCACCCGATGCGCTTCCTGCGCCACGCGCTCGGCGAGGGCGTCGCCTCCAGCCGCCATCTGCACTCGTTGCCGGCGGGGCGCACGGTGGAGGTGGCGGGGCTGGTGGTCTGCCGCCAGCGCCCGCTCACCGCGCGCGGGATCATCTTCCTGCTGCTGGAGGACGAGTACGGCCTGATGAACATCCTCGTGCGGCGCGAGCTGGCCGAGGAGCGGCGCGACATCGTGCGCACGGCCGCCTTCGTGCGCACGCGCGGCGTGCTCGACGAGCGCGCCGGCGAGCAGCGCACGCTGATCGCGGAGGCCCTCGACGAGATCGTCCCGGCGGGCGCGCTGCCGATGCCGTCCGGCAAGTCCTGGGCGTGAGGGTGGAGGCCGCAGCGGGCGCGGCTACTCCTCGAGCTTGAAGACGCGCACCGCGTTCTCGCGCAGGAACTTCGGCCAGACGCGGTCGCGGAACGGCACGTCCGCCAGCTCCTCGAAGATCCGATCGAGCGAGAGGCCGGTCGGGAAGTAGCCGGCGTAGATCACCTTGTCCGCGCCTCGCGTGTTCGCAAAATCGATGATGTCCCGCGGGTAGTGGCGAGGGGCGAAGGCGCTGGTCGAGTAGAAGAGGTTCGGCCACTTCAGCAGCAGCTTCACCGCCAGTGCGGTCCACGGCTCGCCGCCGTGGCGCATCACGAAGCGCAGCTCCGGGAAGAACCAGCAGACCTCGTCGATCAGCGCCACGTCCTGCGCCTGCATTGGCACGCGCGGGCCGGGCACGCCCGAGGTCACCGTGACCGCGATGTCCAGCTCGACGCACTTGGCGTAGACCGGGTAGGCCCGCTTGTCGTTGATCGGCACCTGCGGGACGACGAAGGCGGGCGTCACGTTCGCCGCCTTCACACCCAGCTCCCGTACGGCCTGCTCCAGCCTGCGCAGCGCCGGGACGCCCTCGTTAGGGTCGACGGTGTAGGTGCCGCTGAAGCGGTCCGGGTGCAGCTCGATGGCGCGCCGCCCGGCGCTGTCCTCGGCGGTCACGTCGACGAGCGCGCGCCAGATGCCGTGCTTGTCCATCTCCGCCAGCGTGAACGCGACCATCTCGTCAAGGCTGCCGGTCTGCGGGATGTCCGGCCGGTTGCGGTACTGGTACTCCACCGGGTAGTCGAAGACCTCGAGCGACTCGTGGTCGCGCAGCAGCGGGCGGAACGCGGTGTAGGCCTTGCGGCCGGGCGTGGGGATGCCGAGCAGCGTGTCGACGACGCCGATGTCGCTGGGCATGGGCATGGCGCTGCTCCTCCGTCGTGCCGGCCTCGGCTTGGGCCATTCATAGCAGAGACGGCGGGCCGCGCGCCGGGCTCGCGGGCCGGATGGCGTGGAGAGGGCGCGTGTATAGTCGGGCGGCGTACACGCCCGGAGTGTGTCCATGAACGAATACGTGATGCGGCGGGTGCTGCTGGTCCCGCCCACGGTGTTCATCATCTCGCTGATCGTCTTCGGCTCGATCCGGCTGCTGCCGGGCGACGCCCTCGACGACCGGCTGGCCGAGGCCGGCGTGCCGGCCGAGGATCGCCTGAAGATCCGCGCCGATCTCGGGCTGGACCGGCCCCTGGTGGAGCAGTACTTCGACTGGATGGGCGGGCTGGCGCGGGGTGACCTCGGCGACTCCATATTCAGTAAGGACAGTGTGCGAACGCGCGCCTGGCGCGCCTTGCCGATCACGGTCGAACTCGGCGTGCTCTCGATCATGTTTGCGATCATCCTCGGTATTCCCACGGGCCTGATCTCGGCGCTGAAGCCGGGCTCGTTCATCGACTTGATCGTCCGTACCCTCGCGATCGGCGGGCTCTCGATCCCCAACTTCTGGCTGGCCACGCTGCTGATCGTGCTGCCGGCGATCTGGTGGGAGTGGGTGCCGCCGCTTACGTACGTTTCGTTCGTCGACGATCCCATCGGCAACGTGACGCTCTTCCTGCTCCCGGCGCTGGTGCTCTCGCTGCGCCTCGGCGCCACCGTGATGCGCATGGTCCGCTCGGAGATGCTCGAGGTGATCCGGGCGGACTACGTGCGGACGGCGCGGGCGAAGGGCCTGACGGAGTACCGCGTGGTCACCAGGCACGCATTCAGGAACGCGGCGATCCCCGTGGTCACGGTCATCGGGCTTTCGGTTGCGACCCTGCTCGGCGGCAGCGTGATCATGGAGTCGATCTTCGGCCTGCCGGGACTGGGGCGCCTGATGCTGGAGGCGATTCGTGAGCGGGAGTTCGAGATGATCCAGAGCGTGGTGCTGCTGGTCGGTGTGTTCGTGATGCTCGTTAATCTGAGCGTGGACCTCGTGTACGGGTTCCTCAACCCGCAAATCCGTTACGGATGAGCAGGCGCGAGGCGGGAGGCAGGAAGCGGTGAGCACGATGGGAGTGCGGCGGTGACGGCGGCAGCGAGCCTCTACCGGCCGAGCACCCGTGTGCTCACGGTGCGGCGGGGATTGTGGCGCTTCCTGCGCAAGCAGCCTCTGGGAACCATTGGTGCACTGATCGTGGGGCTGTTCGTCGTGCTCGGCGCCATCGGCCCGTACGTCGTGCCGTACGACACGTCGGCGCTTGCGGTGGGGCCTCGCCTCTCCGCCCCGACGCTGGACCACCCCTTTGGAACGGACGCGTTCGGACGCGATCAGTTCAGCCGGATTATCGTCGGCGCGCGGCTCTCGGTGTTCGTCGGCTTCGGGGCGGTGGCGATCGGCACCGGGGCGGCCACCGTCCTCGGGCTCTGGGTCGGCTACGTCGGCGGAAAGGTCGACATGGTCGTGCAGCGCGTGGTGGACGGCGTGATGGCCTACCCGCCGCTGGTGCTTGCGCTTGTCGCGGTCGGTGTGCTGGGGCCGAGCGCCCTGAACGTCACGCTCGTCCTCGGCGTGCTGATGATCGCGGCCAACTCTCGCGTCGTCCGCGGCTCCACCCTCGCGATCAAGGAATCGACATACGTCGAAGCGGCGAGGGTGGTGGGCGCCGGCACGCCGCGCGTGATCGTGCGGCACGTCCTGCCGAACGTCGTCTCGCCCTTGATCGTGATCGCGACGGTCAGCCTCGGCACCGTGATCCTCGCGGAGGGCGCGCTCAGCTTCCTCGGTCTGGGCGTTCCGCCACCCACGCCCTCGTGGGGGCGGATGATCGGTGGCGAGGAGTCACGCTTCTACTTCGCGTCGAACCCGTCGCTCGTGCTGTTCCCGGGGATTGCGCTCACGCTGGTGGTCTTCGCCTTCAACATGTTCGGCGACGCGCTGCGCGACGTCCTCGATCCGCGGCTGCGCGGCGAGTGACGGAACGCACGACGTTGACGACGCGAGTGATGCCCAGGCACATGGCTGCTCGAGCACACAGGGAGGCCCGAGCACACAGGGAGGACGAGCTACGGGATGTCAGACGCGGAATCTGACGCCGCGTTCGAGGGCGTCATCGGTCGATACCTGCACGAGTCGATACCGTGGTGGCCGCGCCCGGTGGAGGCCGAGCCGGGCAGTCCGAACTTCCTGATCATCGTGCTGGACGATGTCGGCTTCGCCCATCTGGGCTGCTACGGGTCGCCGATCGAGACTCCGAACATGGACCGGCTCGCCGCGGCGGGCGTCCGCTACACGAACTTCCACGTGCCGCCGGTCTGCGCCGCTTCCCGGGCGAGCCTGCTAACCGGGCGGAACCACCACTCGGTCGGGATGGGCAACAATCCGAACTGGAACTCGGGCTTCCCCCGCGGCCGGGGCGCGATCTCGCCCGCCGCGGCGACCCTGGCGCAGATGCTGCAGTCCAACGGGTACAGCACCTTCGCGGTCGGCAAGTGGCACCAGGCCCCGATCGCCGAGACGTCGGCAGTCGGGCCCTTCCACAACTGGCCGCTGCAGAAGGGCTTCGAGCGCTACTACGGGTTCCTCGATTCCCTCACCGACCACTTTGAGCCGGTGCTGACGGAGGACAACCATCACCGGCCACGCCCGGAGGGCGAGGGCTACCACCTGAGCGAGGATCTGGTGGACCAGAGCATCTCCATGGTCCGCAACCAGCGCTCGCTCATGCCCGAGAAGCCGTTCTTCCTCTACCTGGCGTTCGGCGCCTGTCATGCTCCGCTGCAGGCGCCTCCGGAGTGGCTGGCGAAGTACCGCGGGCGGTTCGACCGGGGGTGGGATGTAGAACGGCAGGAGGTCTACGAGCGGCAGCTGGAGCTGGGGATCATCCCACCGGGCACCGAGCTCGCCCCCAGGAACGACGACGTGCTCCCCTGGGACGAGCTCTCAGCCGAGGACCAGCGTGTCTCCGCCCGCTTCCAGGAAGCCTTCGCCGCGATGCTCGACCACACCGATGCGCAAATCGGACGACTGCTCGACTACCTCGAATCGATCGGCGAGCTCGAGAACACGCTCACGATCCTTGTGTCCGACAATGGGGCCAAGGCAGGATCGCCGACCGGCACGTTCATCGTGAACTACAACCAGATCCCGGTCGATCATTCGGTGAACCTGCCGAACATCGACAAGATCGGCGGGCCGGATTCCCACTCCTTCTCGGCGTACGGCTGGTCCCAGGTCGGGAACACGCCGCTCAAGCGCTACAAGATCAACACCCACGGAGGCGGCGTCCGCGTTCCGATGATCGTCAGCTGGCCTGCGCGGATCAAGGACGCCGGAGCGACACGCAGCCAGTTCCACCACATGACGGATGTCACGCCGACGATCATCGAACTCCTCGATCTGGAGGCGCCGGCCACCTACCAGGGCGCCCGCCAGATGCCGATCCACGGCACCAGCATGGCGTACACGTTCGATCAGCCGCGCGCACCTACCAGGAAGCGCACGCAGTACTTCGAGACGGCGGGCCACCGCGCCATCTGGCACGAGGGCTGGAAGGCCGTCGCCTACCATGAACCCGCAACGGACTTTGAGGCGGACCAATGGGAGCTCTACCACCTGGACGAGGACTTCTCGGAGAGTCAGGATCTCGCGCTGGAGTACCCGCCGAAGCTCCGGGAGTTGGTGGAGCGATGGTGGGTAGCTGCCGGCCTCTACGACATCCTGCCGCTGGACACCCGCCTCGACGGCACGCTGTCGCTCCCTCCGCCCCCGGGCACTCCGGCTGAACAGCGCCGCCTCCGCTGCTACGCGGGCATCGCTCACATCCCGTCGAACGCGGCTCCGGATACTCGCAACCGCTCATACACGATCACGGCGGCGATCGAGCGAGAGACTGCGGACGACGATGGCGTCATCGTTGCGCGCGGCGGCATCACGGGGGGATACAGCTTCTTCATCCAGGGTGGTCGCCTGATCTTCGAGTACAACCACCAGCCCGGACGCACCCGGATCGTCTCCGAAGCGGACGTGCCCACGGGCCGCGCCAGCGTGAGCATCCGGTTCGAGAAGACCGGAGACCTGACTGGGGAAGCGAGCCCCCACATCGACGGCGCCCTCGTCGGCGGCGGTCGCATCGCCGGCACGTTTGCCGGCCTGGTTGCGATCGAGGGTTTGGACATCGGCCAGGACTCGAAGACCGCCGTGAGCGATCTCTACCGCGCGCCCTTCGCGTTCGGCGGAATCATCCACCATGTGGACTTCGAGCTTGGGGATGACCAGACCGACCCGGACCAGGCGCGCTGAGGGGAGCGCGTTACTCGCCGCATGATCGGCGGCGAGCAGTCGCGCTGCTGCTTCGCGAGTGATCGATCGCTCCGGCAGCCTCCGACCCGACCTGCTAGGATGCCGCCAATAACGACCGTGTCTGCACGCGCTGGATTCGCGGTCTACTGGGCACAGTGAGCGACCTGAGGGGGGAGCAAATGCCAGAGAGTCTGTTCGAGGGACACGGCATCTTCAGCCGCCGCGCGCTGCTGCGAGGCAGCGTGGTGGGCGCTGCGGGGCTTGCCGCCGCCGCGCTGATCGGCTGTGACGATGACGACGACGAGCCGGCTCCCGCGCCGGCTACTCCTGCGCCCACGCCGACGGCCGCGGCGCCCGCGGCGACACCGACGCCGACGGAAGCAGCCGCCACACCGACGGCCACACCGCGACCCCCACCCACGCGGTCGACGCCGCCGCCAACGCCAACTCCTACGCCCACACCGACGCCGGACCCCGACGCGGCGAAGCGGGGCGGCGAGATCGTCACGGTCTTCTTCCGCGCCCGCACCTCGTGGGATCCACACCGCGCGACATCGCCGATCCAGACGCAGGACCACTGGGGCCTGGTCGGCAACAGCCTGTTCGTCCCGGACCCGGAGACGCTGCTCGCCGTTGGCGACCTCGTCACCGACTGGGAGTGGACCGACGACACCACTCTGATCGCGAATCTGGACCCGGCCGCGAAGTGGCAGAACCTTCCGCCCCTCAACGGCCGCCCGTTCACGGCCGCGGACGCCAAGTTCAACGTCGAGCGGATCGCCTTCAGCGACTGGTCGCCGCGCGCGTTCCTGTTCGCGACGCTCGAAAGCGTCGACGCCGTCGACGACCACACGGTGAAGTTCAACCTCACCTCGCCGGATGCGAACTTCCTCGATGCGCTGGCCTCGCTCTACAACGCGATGGTCTCGCCCGAGGTGGCGGAGCTGTCCGGTAACGACCTGAACGACCCGCGGGCCCTGATCGGTACCGGGCCGTTCCTCTCCGAGTCGCACGAGGAGGGCGTCGGCGGACGCTACGTCCGGAACCCGGACTACTGGCGCGCCGGCCGGCCCTTCCTCGACGCGGTCGAGTACCGGATCATCCCGGACGACTCGGTGCAGTTCGGCCTTTTCAAGGCGGGCGAGATCGATGGCCCGGCGCGAGTCTGGCCGAACAGCTTCGGCATCCAGTTGCAGGAGGAGGAGGACCTCACGGTCTGGCACTCCAACGGCGACTTCCGCGGCTACAGCGGCGTGGTCTTCGCCGTGCAGAAGGAGCCGTTCAACGACGTGCGGCTGCGCGCGGCCGTGCACCTCGTGTTCAACCGCCAGGCGCTCGCCCAGTTCCAGTACGAGGGTTTCGCCTCGCTGACGACTCCGGGCGGCCGCGACCCGTACTTCACCCTCCCGGACGAGGTGATCCTCGCGCAGCCGGGCTTCCGGCCGGAGAAGGACGAGGACATCGCGACGGCCACGCAGCTGGTGCAGGCCGCCGTCGGCGGCGAGCTCGAGGTGCCTCAGCACACCGGCGAGTTCTACGTTATCCAGAACGAGGTGTTGCAGGCGGAGCTCGCCACGATCGGCATCAAGACCGAGCTCAAGATCCTGCCCAGCGGCGGAATCATCGCCACCGAGCACGCCGATGCGAACGAGGACTTCGTCTTCCAGTCGACGACGCGTGGCGGCGGCGACACGGTGGACCACTCGTTCCTGCAGACCTTCCACCCCGGCGGGTCGCAGAATCCCTATGGCATCGATGACCCGGTGCTGACCGAGATGATCGATCGGCAGCGGGGGCTCCTCGATCCGGAGGCGCGGCGCGACCTGTACCACGCCATCGAGGGCCACATCCTTCAGAACATGTACATCGCACCCGGCCTGCGCGGTCAGGGCTTCATGTTCTGGAAGAACAGGGTCAAGGGTTACCGCTTCGGCCTCGCCGGAGGCGGCAACGTCAAGGCCCACCTCTTCGAGGAGATCTGGGTCGAGGACTAGGGGAAGCAGCCGTCGCGCGGATAGCGCGGACGGTCATCACGCGGCGCACGTCCGGCACCTGTCGGCGTGCGCCGTGCTGATCACGGGGAGGATCGCGCGCCGTGGCGCTTGACGTGCAGAAGGCTTCGTGGGAGCGCTCGGCCGCCGTGCCCGGCCAGCTCACCGAGCCGTTCACGCGCTGGGTCCGCATGCCCGACACGGTGTTCGGCGAGGGGGCGCACCGCTACCGGGTGATCGACAACTGGGCGCGACGCCCTCGCGGCTGGTCGCTCGGCGACGTCGCCGGCGTCGCCGTCGACGCCGCCGACAACCTCTTCGTCTACAACCGATCGAGTCGCCCGATCCAGATCTACGACAAGGACGGCGACTTCCTCGACTGGTGGGGCGACGACGAGCACACCACCCCGCACGGGATCACGATCGACCAGGCCGGCGACGTCTGGCTGGCGGACACCGGCGATCACCTCGTCAAGAAGTGCACGCCGGACGGCAAGCTGCTGCTCGCCATTGGCCGGCGTCACATCAACATGCCGGACCTGGGCGGAGTACCGTTCAACCGGCCGACGCGCGTGGCGGTCGCCGCGAACGGCGACCTCTACGTCAGCGACGGCTACGGCAACAGCCACATCCACGTCTTCGACGCCGGCGGCGACCACAAGTTCACCTTCGGCAGCCCCGGAGACGGGCCCGGCCAGTTCAGCACGCCCCACGCGATCTTCATCGACCACAACCAGCGCGTGTACGTCTGCGACCGCATGAACAGCCGCATCCAGCTCTTCAACCTCGACGGCGAGTACCTCGAGGAGTGGCACGGCGTGCACCTGCCGGACGACCTGGTGGTCGGCCCGGACGGCACGGTCTACATCGCGGAGCTGCTGCACCGGATCACGATCTGGAGCCCGGACGGTGAGCGCATCGCGGGTTGGGGCGACGAGGGCTGCGAGTGCCCGGAGAACGCGCTGCCGCTCGTGCAGTGCCCGGCGGAGAGCCTCGACGCCGGGATGGTGATCGGCCCGCACGGCATCACGCTGGACTCCGAGGGCAGCATCTACGTCGGCGACCTCCCCGACACCTACCGCGGCATCGACCGCGGCTCCCGCGCGGTCCAGAAGTTCGTGCGGGTGGACTGAGCGTCCCGGCGGACGGGAGGCCGCGACCATGGACTACGAGGGCTACGAGTTCCTCAAGATCGCGCTCGACGACGAGGGCATCCTCACGATCACGCTCAACCGCCCCGAGCGGCTGAACGCGACGCACCCGCCGATGCTCGATGAACTCGAGCGCATCTTCCACGACATCAACCGCGACCCGGCCGTGCACGTCGTCGTGCTCACGGGCGCCGGGCGCGCCTTCTGCGCAGGCGGCGACATCAAGGCGATGTCCGACCGCAACACCGGCGACGAGGACCACGCCTGGGCGATCCCGAAGCCGGGACGCCACGACATCGTCCGCGGCCTGCTTGCCCTCGAGCCGCCGATCATCGCCGCCGTCAACGGCGTTGCAGTCGGCGCCGGCGCGACCCTCGCGCTGTTCTGCGACATCGTGATCGCCAGCGACACGGCGCGCATCGGCGACTCGCACATCAAGCTGGGGATGGTGCCGGGCGACGGCGGCACCGTGATCTTCTCGCACCTGCTGGGCCTGCAGAAGGCGAAGCAGCTGCTGCTCACCGGCGACCTGATCGACGCCGCCGAGGCCGAGCGCCTCGGCCTGTTCAGCGAGGTGGCGCCGGGCGAGGAGCTGATGGGGCGCGTGCTCGACCTCGCGAGGCGGATCGCGGCGAACCCGCGGCTGGCCGTGCGCTGGACGAAGATGTCGCTCAACCGCCGGCTGGAGGAGGAGGTGCTGCTCGGCCAGTTGCCCGCCTCGTCGCTGGAGTGGCTCTCCCTGCAGATGGAGGACCACAAGGAGGCGATCCGCGCCTACGAGGAGAACCGCCCGCCGCAGTACACCGGCCGCTGACGGGGCAGGAAGCTACAGCGCCGGCAGGCGGTCCTCGATGCCCAGTTCGGCGAGGATGCCGCGGAACCACTCGATCACTTCCGGGTGGTAGGGGATGCCGCGCTCGCGGCGGATCGCCTCCTCCTCGTGCTCTGGCAGGCCGGCGTAGTAGACGCGCTCCTCGCCGGGCGCGGTCCTCGCCTCGCGCAGGCGGCGCAGGTAGGCGTCCATGTCGTCCTTGAACCCATCGAGGTCCGTGAACGCGTCGATGCGGTAGGCGAGCAGGTGGTGCGCCTGCCGGGCGCGGCGGGGCGGGCCCCCCCCCCCCCCCCGGACACACCCCCCCCCGCCAAACAACACAGAGTAAATAAAAACAAAACAACACACCAC
>VXOS01000026.1:2426-10504 GCA_009839925.1 Chloroflexota bacterium | reverse complement strand
GGGTTAGGGTGAGGGGGAGCGGGCGCAGCCCGCCAAGTCTCCATCCCGTCATTCCGCCCCCATCCCGTCATTCCGGCGAAAGCCGGAATCCAGCCGAGCCGAGCAGCGCGCCGCGTCTGAGCCAGCGGGAGCGGGGGTGAGAGTGGCGCGGCGGCGGGCCAATAGCCAAACGTTGACCCCCGATCGGGGCCACGTTGGCGTCCCGGCGCTTGCGAGGCGGGGAGGCGGCGGCGAGACTGGGGGCATGGCTCGCGTGCTGGTAGTCGAAGACGACGCCGCGATCCTCGAGACGGTCGCCTACAACCTCGGCCGCGAGGGTTACGAGGTGGTCACCGCCGCTGACGGCGTCTCGGGATTGCAACTCTCGCGCGAGACCGAGCCCGACCTGATCGTGCTCGACCTGATGCTGCCGCGCATGTCCGGCCTCGATGTTTGTCGCGTGGTGCGCGAGGAGCGGCCCGTGCCGATCCTTGTGTTGACGGCACGCAGCGCCGAGGGCGACAAGATCGCCGGGCTGGACCTCGGCGCCGACGACTACGTCACCAAGCCGTTTTCGATGCAGGAGCTGATCGCGCGGGTGAGCGCGATGCTGCGCCGTGACCGCATCTCGCGCGAGGCTGCCGGAGGAGTCGATGGCGGGACGCTCCGCGGCGGCGGCATCGAGCTGCGGCCCGACGCCCGCGAGGTGCGCCGCAACGGCGAGGTCGTGCGGCTGCGTCCGAAGGAGTTCGATCTGCTGGAGTGCCTGATGCGCCACCCGCGCCAGGTGCTGACGCGCGATCGCATCCTGGAGCAGGTCTGGGGCCACGAGTTCGGCGGCGGCACCCGCACCGTGGACGTGCACATGCGCTGGCTGCGCCAGAAGCTCGAAGCGACGCCCTCGAAGCCGCAACACCTCGTGACGGTGCGGACCGTTGGCTACAAGTTCGAGCCCTGACCCCGTGTCCGCGCAGCGCTCGCCGAGCCTCGAGCGATGACCCCCGGCTGGCGCTGGGTTGCGCTGGCCGGTCTCGCGGCCCTCGTCGCCGCCGCGGTGCTGCTGCTGCCGGGCCCCGCCGCCGCGCCGATCGCGCTCGTCGCCTTGCTCGTCACCGCGCTCCTCGTGCGGGCCGCCGATCCCGCCGCACCGGCGCCAGCGCCCGAGCCGTCACCGGCCCCCGACGCCCCACCGGGGGCGGGGCCGCCGCCCGACGCGACACCGCTGCTCGCGCCCCTGCCCTGCGGCATCCTGCTGCTCGACGACGATCTCACCGTCCTCGCGGCAAACGACGCCCTCGCGCGGATCGTCGAGCACCCGCTCGAGACGATGCTGGACGTCTCGCTGATCCGCGCGATCCGCGAGATCGAGCTGGTCGAGTTCGCGCGTGAGCGCCTCCACGGGTCGCGCGAGGCCCACCTCACGAACGGCGTCGAGGCGCGGCTCTCCTCGGCCCCGATCGACCTGCCGTTGCCCGCAGGGCATGCGACGCAGCTGATCGCCGTCGAGGACGTGACCGCGCTGCGCGCCGCCCAGCGCGCGCGTTCCGACCTCGTCGCGAACCTCGCGCACGAGCTGCGCACCCCGCTGGCCGGGGCGCGCGCGATCGCCGAGACGTTCCAGACCGCCGCCGGGGATCCCGCTGAGCGCGAACGCTTCCTGCGACTGCTCGGCGAGGAGATCGAGCGGATGAGCAGGCTCGTCGAGCGGATGCTGCTCCTCGCGCAGCTCGAGTCCGGTGACGAGCCGATCGAGCTCGAGCTGCTGTCGCCCGAGGAGCTGCTGGGCGGAGCAGCCGCCCGGGTGGCGCCCGTCGCCGCGCAGCGCAAGATCCGCGTGGACATCGAAGAGGCCACGGGCAGACTCGTCGCGGGAAACCGCGATCACGTCGGCGAGGTGCTCGCGAACCTGCTGGACAACGCGCTGCGCCACAGTCCCGACGACAGTCGCATCGCCCTCGCCGCGCTCGCCGGCAGCGGCGAAGTTCGTTTCGAGGTACGCGACGAGGGGTCGGGGATCCTGCCCAGCGAGCGGGAGCGCGTCTTCGAGCGCTTCTACACGGGCGACGACTCGCGCGGAACGGGCGGCGGCGCCGGGCTCGGCCTGGCGATCACGCGCCAGCTCGTCCATCGGCTCGGCGGCCGCATCTGGGTCGCCGACCGCACGCCGGGCGCGACGGTCTGCTTCACGCTCGCACTCGCGCGCGATCCCGAATCGCCCTCGCATGGAGTCGGCGAAACGGACAGCGGGGCGTAGGCGAGAACTACGGCTCGACGCCAACGGCCGCGGTCGCGGGTCGCGGGCGGAACGTGCCCCTGCGCACCAGCGACCGCACCTCGGGCAGAATCGTCGCCGCCGTGAGGAAGGCCAGCGTCCAGATCATCGCGGGGAAGATGAGCAGCACACGCACGCCGAGCTCGTTCGAGAGCCAGCCGTAGCCGAAGTTCGCGAAGGCCATGTGGCCGGCCGCGAGCATCAGGTAGATCGACATCACGCGCCCGCGGTACTCGTCGGGCACGGTGCGCTGCACGAACGTGGCCGAGAGCGCCATGTAGCTGGCCTGCGTGAGGCCGGTCGCCACCCCGCCGAGGACCGCCATCCAGGGCGTCACCGCGAAGCCGATCACGAGCATCGCGGCCCCGCTCCCGATGCCCACGACCAGCAGCGCGCGACCCTGCGCCACCTCCGTCCTCAGCATCGAGATCACGAGCGTGCCGCAGATCGCGCCCACGCCCACGCCGACGATGATCGCGCTGTAGGTGCGGTCCGCCCCGCCGACCTGCGTCGCCAGCGTCGGCATCATCGAGTCGAACGCCATCGTCAGGCCGCAGTGCAGCCCGACGAGCACCATCACGAACAGCACGCGCGCGTCGCGCTCCAGGTAGGAGAAGCCGGCGCCGATGTCGCTGAGGATGCGGCGCCCATCGAAGAGCGGGCCCTCGGCTTCCCCGGCCGCCGGCGGCGCACGGTACTCGAGCCTGAAGAGCTGATAGAGGGCGAGTGCGACGAAGCAGCCCGAGAGGATGAACACGGAGCCCGACCCCAGGAACGAGAGCATCGCCCCGCCGATCGTGGGGCCCAGCACGCGCGAGCCGTGGCGCGTGATGCCGGCGAGCGCGATCGCGTTGAGCAGGTGCTCCTTTGGGACGACGTTCGCGATCAGGGCCTGCTCGGCCGGGGTGCCGAAGGCGCGCGCCGTGCCGCCGAGCGCCGCGAACGCGATCACGTGCCACGGTTCCACGAAGCCGGGCAGCGTGATCGCCGCGAGGCCCAGCGCTGAGACGATGCTGACCGAGTCGGCGGCGATCGCCATGCGCCTGCGGTCCGCGCGGTCGGCCAGCGCACCGCCGATCGGCCCCGCCAGCAGCAGCGGGATCATGCCCGCGAAGGTGGCCGCGCCCACCCAGCCGGCGTGCCCGGTCAACTCGAAGACCAGCCAGCCGCGCGCCAGCAGCATCGTCCAGTGCGATGCCGAGGCGAAGAAGGCGTTGGCAAAGATGCGCCGAAAGTCCCGCGACTGTAGCGCGGGGTGCCGTCGGGCAACCGCCTGGAACGTGATCATCAGGCGAGTTTACAGGACGGCGTGCCTGGCGAACCTCGGACGCTTCGACCCGCTACTCCTCTGCGCCGGCGAGTGCGCGCGCAACGATCGCGCGGCCGCGCTCGCTGAGGTCGAGGCCGAGCGCCGCCTCGCGACCCCGTTCGCTCATCTTGCGCCAGGTACGGCGCACGATCGCGGTGAGTCGCTCGTCGTCTCCGAGACGTTCGCGGAACTCGTCGAACTGCGTCTGCAGGAAGACGAGGTTGAGGCCGTCCTCCAGCGTCTGCACCTCGGGGTCGCTGAACAGCCCCTCCTTGCGCACGATCTGCTGGACCCGCTCGACGAGGGGTTCGTCGTAGCCCTCGCTGCGGAGGATGCGCGCCGCCTCGTCGGCGTGGAAGCGGCGCAGATCGCGCCGCCAGCGCAGGTAGGCGGAGCGGCCCGGCGGGTAGCTCGCGCGCGGCACGGTCCAGCGCCGGATGTGGTGCGCCCGCGCCGCCAGCAGCAGCGCCTCGCCCGGCGCGGGGACGAGGCGCGCGACCCACTCGCAGAGCAGCGCGGCGTGCGTCAGCTCCTTCGGGCGCGGCTCGCCCTCGACCAGGATCGTCGCCGGATCGGCGGCGTTGGCGGCGTCGATCGCGGCGATTGCGCGCGCGAAGCGCTCCGCGTCGGCGCAGTCGCGAGGGGTCTCGAGCGTCATCGGGAAGCCTCGGTACTCGCGGCGGCCCTGCGCGCCGGAGCCGCGTTGACACTGCGTCTCCGGCTGTTACGATGAGCCAGCAAATTGTCTGTGTTGTTTACCGGATTTGTCGACAATAGCAAATCCCTCCTCAGGAGGCAGCGCGCATGACCACCACCGTCCGTGCCGACACCCCCGGCCATGTGATCCCGATTCTCGAGGACGAGCTCGCCGACTTCACCACCGAGGCGACCGCGTTCCTCGACGGCGACCGTGACGCGCTGGACTTCACGAAGTTCCGGCTGCGCCAGGGCGTCTACGGACAGCGCCAGGCCGACCGCCAGATGATCCGCGTGAAGCTCCCCTTCGGCGGGGTCACTTCGGACCAGCTCGACGCCTTCGCCGAGGTCGCCGAGCGCTTCGCGCCGCTGCGCAAGGGCCACCTCACCACGCGCGAGAACGTGCAGTACCACCATGTGCCGCTCGACGAGACGCTCGAGCTGCTGCAGGTGCTCGGCCGCGCCGGCCTCTCCACGCGCGAGGCCTGCGGCAACACCGTGCGCAACGTCACCGGCGACCCCTGGGCCGGCATCCGCGACGACGAGCCCTTCGACGTCACCCCCTACGCCGGGGCCTTCGTGCGCTACTTCGTGCGCAGCGAGCTGACCCAGCTGCTGCCGCGCAAGTTCAAGGTCGCCTTCTCCGGGAGCGACGAGGACTCCGCGCTGACGCAGATCCACGACCTCGGCTTCATCCCCGAGATCCGCGAGGTCGACGGCGTGCCCACCAAGGGCTTCCGGATCGTCGCCGGCGGCGGGCTCTCGATCATGGCGAAGCACGCCGTGCTGCTGCGCGAGTGGGTCTCCGTCGACGAGTACCTCAAGCACTCCCACGCCGTGCTGCGCGTCTTCGACGCCGCCGACGAGCTGCGCAAGAACCTCGCCAAGGCGCGCATCAAGTTCCTCGTCCACCGCGTGGGCGAGGAGGAGTTCCGCGCGATGGTGGACGCCGAGCTGGAGGGCGAGTGGGCGAAGGCCGACGCCCGGCCGGACCCGCTGCTCTTCCTCGACGACGAGGCCGCCGACGCCCCGGCCCCGCCCGAGGACGCGCCGCAGCCGACCGACGCCGATCGCGCCGTCTTCCAGGAGTGGGCGCGCACCGCCGTGAAGGCGCAGCGCCAGGCGGGCTACGCGGCGATCGAGGTGCAGGTGCCGCAGGGCGACCTGACGCCGGAGCAGTTCCGCGGCCTGGCGACGATCATGCGCGAGTACGGCTCCGGCCGCGCCCGCACCACCCCGTGGCAGAACATCGTGCTGCGCTGGATCCCGGGCGAGGCCGTCTACGCCGTCTGGCTGGCGCTCGGCGAGCTCGGCCTCAACGGTGGCGGCATCCTCGAGATCGAGGACGTCGTGAGCTGCCCCGGCACCGACAGCTGCAAGCTGGGCATCACCAGCTCGATGGGCCTCAACCGCGCGGTCTCCGACCGCGTCCGCGCGTTGCAGCTGACGGACCCGCTGACGCGGCGGATCCTGATCAACGCGAGCGGCTGCCCCAACTCGTGCGGCCAGCACCACATCGCGAACATCGGGTTCCACGGCGCCGCCATCAAGTCGGGCGACCGCCAGGCGCCGGCCTACCACGTGTTCATCGCGGGCAACCGCCGCACGGGCCAGGACCTGCGCCTCGGCACGCTGATCAAGGCGCGCCTGCCTGCCAAGCGCGTGCCGGACGCCGTCGAGCGCTTCATCCGCCTCTACGAGGCCGAGCGCAGCGACGGCGAGGAGTTCAACGCCTTCTTCGACCGCGTCGGCAAGGCCCCCTTCGAGGACGCCGTCAAAGACTTGACGCTGCCACCGGAGTTCTCTATCCAGACAATGGACGAGTTCATCGACTGGGAGCGCGAGGGCCTCTACGTCCTCGAGCGTGGCGAGGGCGAGTGCGCCGTCTAGACGAGCCCCCGCACGGAGCGGGCTCCGGTCCTGTCGAGCACCGCCCGCGCAACAGAGGCCGTAGCCGTGAAAGACGCCGATACAGGCGCTGGTGACACCTCGCTGCCCACCCTCCCCCCGTCCGGGGCGGAGCAGCTGCGCGACCTTGAGTCCGAGGCGATCCACATCATTCGCGAGGTTGTCGCCGAGTTCGAGCGGCCCGCGCTGCTGTTCTCCGGCGGCAAGGACTCGATCGTGCTGCTGCGGCTCGCGGAGAAGGCGTTCTGGCCCGCGCCGCTGCCCTTCCCGGTGCTGCACATCGACACCGGGCACAACTTCCCCGAGGCGATCGCGTTTCGCGACCGGCGTGTCGCCGAGCTTGGCGCAACCCTTGTCGTCGGCTCGGTCCAACAGGCGATCGACGACGGTCTCGTAGAGGAGGAGACGGGCCCGGGCGCCTCGCGCAACCGGCTCCAGACGCCGGTGCTGCTCCGCACGGTCGCCGAGCACGGCTTCAACGCGCTGTTCGGCGGGGCGCGTCGCGACGAGGAGCGGGCGCGCGCCAAGGAGCGCATCTACTCGCTCCGCGAGGCCGGCGGCGGCTGGGAGCCGCACGCCCAGCGCCCGGAGCTGTGGAACCTCTACAACGGCCTCCACCGCCCCGGCGAGAACGTCCGCGTCTTCCCGCTCTCCAACTGGACCGAGCTTGATGTGTGGCGCTACATCGAGGTGGAGGACCTCGAGACGCCCTCCATCTACTTCGCACACGAGCGGATGGTGTTCCGCCGCGACGGGATGCTGATGGCGGTCAGCCCGCACCTCCAACTGGTCGAGGGTGAGACGCCGTTCCTCGCGAGCGTCCGCTACCGCACCGTCGGCGACATGTCCTGCACCGCCGCGGTCGAGTCCCGGGCCGACACCATCGAACGCGTCGTCGCCGAGATCGCCGCCACGCGGATCACCGAGCGCGGCGAGACCCGCGCCGACGACCGTACGTCGGAGGCCGCGATGGAGGACCGCAAGCGCGAGGGCTACTTCTGATGACAGTCGCGCCGCACGGCGCCGTCCTCAGGCCACTCCGCTTCGTCGCCACGGGCTCGGTCGATAGCGGCAAGAGCACGATCATCGGGCGCCTCCTGCACGACTCGAAGAGCATCTTCGAAGACCAGCTCGCGGCCGTGGAACGCAGCAGCCGCGAGGCCGGGCTCGACCACGTCAACCTCGCGCTGCTCACGGACGGGCTGCGAGCCGAGCGCGAGCGGGGCATCACCATCGATGTCGCCTACCGCTACTTCGCGACGCCGCGGCGCAAGTTCATCATCGCCGACTGCCCGGGCCACACCCAGTACACGCGCAACATGGTCACCGGCGCCTCGACCGCCAGCCTCGCGCTGATCCTCACCGACGTCCTCGAGGGCGTCGTCGAGCAGACGCGGCGGCACGCCGTCCTGGCCTCGCTGCTGGGCATCCGCGAGCTGGTGCTGTGCGTGAACAAGATGGACCTCGCCGGCTACCGCCAGGACCGCTTCGAGGGGATCCGCCAGGAGTTCGAGGCGTTCGCCCTGGGACTGGATGCACAGGAGCTGGGCGCTCTGGGCCCGGGCGCGATCCGCGTGACGGCGATCCCCGTGTCCGCCCTCAGCGGAGACCACGTCGTCGATCGCTCGGAACGGATGCCGTGGTGCGACACGCCGCCGCTGCTGCGCTTCCTCGAGGAGGTCGAGACCGAGGCCGCGGGCGGCGGCGGCTCCGGACCGCGCCGCTTCCCCGTGCAGAACGTGATCCGCGCGGCGGCCGGGGGTGCGCCCTGGTACGCCGGGTCCGTCGCCGGCGGGGGGGTGCGCCCCCGCGGCGCGGGGGGGGCCCGGGCCGCCGGGCCCCCCCCCCGCGAGCCCCGCGGGCCCGCGGGGCCAGGCCCGCGACGGGCGGCCCGCGGACCGCGCGCCCGCACCC
>VXOS01000026.1:0-2416 GCA_009839925.1 Chloroflexota bacterium | reverse complement strand
GCACATTTTAATCCCCCCCCCCCCCGCCCCACCCGGCCCCCCGCGGGGCGGCGGGGGGGGCGCCCGGGCCCGCGGGGGCCGGCCCGGGGGGCGCGCCCCCCCCCGCCCACGAGGTCGTCGCCCTGCCCTCGGGCCGCACGACACGCATCGAGTCCGTCGAGACGGCCACTGGCCCGATCGAGGAGGCCGCGGTCCCGCGCGCCGTCACGCTGCGGCTGCGCGACAGCCTCGAGATCGCCCGCGGCGACATGATCGCGGATGTGGAGCGCCCCCCAGCCGTCTCCCGGCAGTTCGACGCCACGATCTGCTGGCTGAGCGACCACGGCGAGCTGGCCGTGGGCCGCAGCTACTGGCTGAAGCACACCACCAACCGCGTGCGCGCCCGCGTCGTCGCGCTCTACCACCACATCGACATCAACACGCTCGCCCCCGACTCGGACACGACGGCCCTCACGTTCAACCAGATCGGCCTTGTGCGCCTCGAGGCGGACGAGCCGCTGTACCTCGACCGCTACGCCGAGAACCGCGGCACCGGCGCATTCATCCTGATCGACGAGTCCAGCAACGACACCGTAGCCGCGGGCATGGTGGAGACGCGGCACGGCGAGGACGCCGCGTGAGCCGCGGCTTCGTCGTCTGGCTGACCGGACTCTCCGGCGCGGGCAAGTCCACCCTCGCGGGACTGCTCGCAGCCGAGCTGCGCGCGCGCGGGCTGCGCGTCGAGACGCTCGACGGCGACGAGGTGCGTGAGAACCTCTCGAAGGGCCTCGGCTTCTCGAAGGAGGACCGCGACACCAACGTACGGCGGATCGGCTATGTCGCCCGGCTGCTCGCACGCAACGGCGTCGCCGTGATCGCCGCCGTGATCTCGCCGTACGCAGCGGTGCGCGACGAAGTACGCGCCGCCGTCGAGCAAGCGGAGGGCCACCCGCGCTTCATCGAGGTGCACGTCGATTGCGCGATCGAGGAACTGACCCGGCGCGACACCAAGGGGCTGTACGCAAAGGCGCAGCGCGGAGAGATCGCCAACTTCAGCGGCGTCTCCGATCCCTACGAGGCGCCTACGGCCCCGGAGCTGCGCATCGACACCGAGGCGCAGAGCGCCGAAGCATCGCTCGACACGGTCCTCTCACTGCTCGATCGTGAGGGACTGATCGACGGATTGGGCATGACGCGCGCACACTGACGGCATGACCGCGCCGTTGCTCCTCGGAACCGCGTCCTGGACCGACAAACCGCTGATCGACAGCGGCCGCTTCTACCCGCCGCAGGCGAAGAGCGCCGAGGCGCGGCTGCGCCATTACACGACGCGCTACCCGCTGGTCGAGATCGACGCGCCCTACTACGGCCTCCCCACGCCGGAGCAGGCCGCGCGCTGGATCGAGCGCACGCCACGGGGCTTCACCTTCGACGTCAAGGCCTACTCGCTGTTCACGGAGCACCCGACGCCCGTGGCGCGGCTGCCGAAGGCGATCCGCGCCGTGCTTCCTCCCGACCTCGAGGCGAAGGGGCGCTTCTACCGCCGCGACACGCCGGACGAGATCGTGGACCTCTGCTGGTCCAGCTACACCGACGCGCTGCTGCCGCTGCACGACGCGGGACGCCTCGGCTCCGTCGTGCTGCAGTTCCCGAAGTGGTTCGTGCCCGGCCCGCGCGCGTTCGCGACGCTCGAGGAGACCCGCGACCGCCTCGGGCCGTTCCGCGGCGCGGTCGAGTTCCGCCAGCGGCGCTGGCTGGAGCCGGAGCAGCGCGAGGAGACCCTGGCGCTGCTCGGCGACCTCGATCTCTCGCTGATCTGCGTCGACGCGCCGCAGGGCTTCGACTCGTCGCTGCCGCCGTTCGCCGCCGCGACGAACGCGCTGGCGTTCGTGCGCTTCCACGGCCGCAACACGGCGACCTGGGAGCGCCGCACGCGCACCTCCTCCGAGCGCTTCGACTACTGGTACGACGCGACGGAGCTCGACGAGTGGGTTCCGCGCATCGAGGCGCTCGCGCGCGAGGCCGAGGCGGTGCACCTGATCGTCAACACCAACAACCACGACCAGGGCCCGGTCAACGCGGACCTGCTGCAACAGCGCCTCGAAGAGCATGGCCTCGCGGTCGCACCACCCGTCGAGGCGGCCCCGTCCGGAACGCGCGGCCCGGCGGAGCAGCAGGGTTCGCTGCTCTAGGTTGGGCAAGCGTGGGTTTAGGTTGAGGTGACATACTCTCGGGCAGGATCCTCGCGATGACACGCTTGCCTCTCGGATCGCACAGCCGCCGCCGCTTCCTCCGGCTCGCCGCATGGAGCGGCCTCGGCGGGCTGCTGCTCGCCTGCGGCGCGGGCGACGAGACGGCCGAGCAGGCTGCCGTCGCACCGCCGCCGAGTCCCACTCCGACGGCGACGCCCCCGCCGGCCCCGGTCGCCACCCCGGCG
>VXOS01000132.1 GCA_009839925.1 Chloroflexota bacterium | reverse complement strand
CGCCCCCCCCCCCCCCTCCTTTTTTTTTACAGATACGGCTACCACCGAGATCTACTGCCGTATGATCGCCGGCAGCGTCAGATGTTTAAAAGCCCCCGGGGAGAGGGGGCCGGATCGGGCTTGTGCAGGGGGCGGAAGGCCTCGCGCCCCTTCCGCCCGCGCCGCGGGGAGTCGTGCTATACCGGACTTCCCCGCCCGCGACAGCCGGGCGCGGCGGCGCAGCGCGAAGGAGCCGCGAGATGCAGTCGAAGGCCGCGATCTTCACCGAGCCGGGCCAGCCACTCCTCGTCGAGGATGTCGAGTACGGCGAGCCGGGTCCGGGCGAGGTCTTGGTGCGCAACTTCGCCTCCGGCATCTGTCACTCGCAGCTGCACCAGATGCACGGCCCGCGCGCCGTGCCCGGCCCCTTCATGCTCGGCCACGAGGCGACGAGCGAGGTCGTAGCGGTCGGCGAGGGCGTCGACCATGTCGCGCCCGGCGACATCGCCTTCCTCACCTGGATCCCGCGCGACGCCGCGCCCGGCGACGGCCAGCCGCCGCAGCTCACGGGCGAGATCCGCTGGCGAGGCGAGAACATCGCGCGCGCCATCTACACCTGGTCCGAGCACACCCTCGCCCGCCAGGAGTACGTCGTGCGCGTGCCCGACGACGTGGCCCGCGACGTCACCAGCATCATCGGCTGCGCCGTGATGACGGGCGCGGGCGCCGTGCTCAACACGGCGGACGTACGGCGCGGCCAGTCCGCCGCCGTCTTCGGCGTCGGCGGGGTCGGGCTGTCCGCGATCAGCGCGCTCGCCGTGCGCGAGGCGGACCCGATCATCGCCGTCGACCTCGACGACGCGAAGCTGGAGCTGGCGAAGCACTTCGGCGCGACGGTCGGCGTGAACGCCGCCGAGCGCGACGCCGTGGCGGCGATCGGCGAGCTGACGGGACCGGGGACGATGAACTGGTTCAACCAGCCGACGAGCGGGCTGGAGTTCGCCTTCGACTGCATCGGCAAGGAGATCACGATGCACCAGATCGCCGAGGCGGTGCGGCCCGGCGACATCACGAACACGCGCGGCGGCACGGCGGTGCTGGTCGGCGTCCCGGACGGCGAGGCCTCGCTGAACATGCTCGACATCCTGCGAGGCGAAAAGCGCTTCATCGGCTCCTACGGCGGCTCCTGCCGCCCCGATCGCGACTTCCCGGAGTTCATTCGCTGGCACAAGGAGGGAATGCTCGATCTCGACCTGCTGGTCAGCGAGCGCGTCGCCCTCGACGACATCAACGACGCCACGGCGCGCCTGCGCCGCGGCGAGATCGCCGGCCGCTCGATCATCGAGTTCTAGCGCGAGGGGCTAGCGGCCCTGGAAGACCGGCGTGCGCCGCTCGGCGAAGGCGGCCGCGGCCTCCCTCGTGTCCTCGAGCGTCATCAGGCCCTGGAAGGCCTGCGGGAACGCAATCCCCTGCTGGTACGTGGACGGCCGCCGCCGCGCCATCATCAGCTGCTGCTTGGTGACCTGCACGTGGACCGGCGGGAGCCCCGCGATCTCCTCGGCGAGGTCGCGCGCGGTGCCCAGCACGTCGTCCGCGGGGACGACGTGGTTGACGAGGCCGAGCGCGTAGGCCCGCTCTGCCGAGACCTGGTGGCCGCGCAGCACGATCTCCGATCCGGGCAGCCAGGGGAGGTTGTTGAGGACCGGCACGAACGCGGGACCGATGATGCCCGTCGGCAGGTGGGACATCGCGAAGCGGGCGTCGGCGGCGGCGACCACGATGTCGCTGCCGCAGCACATGAACCAGCCCGCGCCCCAGGCGCCGCCGCGCACGGCCGCGATGATCGGCTTGTCCGTCTCGGGCACGTGGAAGAAGCCGAGGACGTCGGCGCGCGAGGCGGCGACGCGGCCGTCGGAGCGCCGCTGCCGCCCCTCGAGCTCCCGCTGCTCGCGGATGTCGCGGCCGGCGCAGAAGACGCGGCCCTCGCCGGTGAGGATGACGCAGCGCACGGCGTCGTCGCCCATCGCCTCCAGCCAGGCGCCACCGAGCTCGTCGGCGGTCTGCTCGCCGAAGGCGTTGAGCCGCTCCGGGCGGTTCATCGTGATCGTGGCGACGTGGCCGTCCAGCTCGTACCTGACGAACTCCGCCTCGTAAGCCATCGGGGGACCGTTCCTTCCCGCGCGCTAAGCCTCGCCGCTGAGGAAGCGCCGGGGCACCTCGATCATCATCAGGTCGATCGTCTCCTGCGGGAGGCCGTCCTGCAGCAGTGCGGGCAGCGCGGTCGTCGAGAGGAAGGTCCAGCCGTTCGGGCCGGTCGGGTCGTGCTCGATCTCGGTCTCGCCGACGCGCAGCAGTGGCGTGGTGCCGTCGTGGCCGAGCATGATCTTGTCCGCGTAGCCGCGCCGGATCAGCTCCTTCACGCTCGCGTTGCGCTCCTCCCAGTTCGCCCGCCCCGGGCGGCCGGGGTAGCGATCCATCGAGAGGTAGACGCCGGCCTTCAGCAGATCCTCGAGGTAGTCGACGTCCGTCGTGTCGGCGGAGTGGCCGATCGCGACGCGGTCCATCGGTACGCCTTCCTCCTGGAAGATCTCGACCTGGCGGCGGCCGACCTCGAGCAGCGCCCAGTGGTGCGTCGAGATCGGGGTGCCGGTGCGCTTGCAGGCGCGCGCCGCGCCGCGGATCGTCGAGTCGTACGCCTCGGTGACGCCTTCCATGTCGTTGGCGACCTTGATCGCGCCGGCCTTGATGCCCGTGTTGCCGATGCCGACCTCGATCTCGCGCACGAAGATGTCGGCGATCTCGTCCGGCTCGCGGTTAGTGAAGGACATCGGCGCGATCCGCCACATGCCCGTCGCGCAGACCACCTGCATGCCGGACTGCTCCGACATCTCGCGCATGAACGCCACGTCGCGCCCGAGGTCGGGCGTGGTCAGGTCGATCAGCGTCTGCACGCCGGCGGCGCGCGCCGCGGCGAGCCGCTCGAGGATCACGCGCCGGCTCGCGTCGAAGTCGTACAGCCACGGATACCAGTGGTTGTCCGCGCTGTTGCAGGTGAAGACGTGCTCGTGGCTGAGGGTGAATCCAAGCTCGCTGTCGTCGATCGGTCCAAGAACGGTCTCAACCTGCGCCATTGCGTCCTCTGCTTCCCCGCCGCGTGCACCTGAGCGGCGTCGGCCTCAGGATATGCTCTCGGCGCGAATCTTGCGGGAGGCACGGCGATGGCGGTCGATCGGGTGCTGGTCGAGAAGCACGTCACGGTGACGCTGCGCGACGGCGTCGAGACGCGCGGCGACCTCTACCGCCCCGCCGAGGGCGCGCCCGTGCCCGGCATCGTCTGCCGCACCCCGTACGACAAGGAGGCGATCGGCCAGACGCGCGTGCTGCCCTCGCCGCTGAAGTTCGCCGAGGCCGGCTACGCCGTGCTCGTCGTCGACGTGCGCGGCCGCTACTCCTCGGACGGCGTCTTCGAGCCGTTCCACAACGAGGGCCGTGACGGCCATGACACGGTCGAGTGGCTGGCGGCGCAGCCGTTCTGCGACGGCAACGTCGGCATCTTCGGGCTTTCCTACTACGGCGCGACGACGCTGCTGGCGACGCGCGAGCAGCCGCCCTCGCTGCGCTGCGCCGCCGCGATCATCACCGCCAGCGACTACTTCGACGACTGGACGCACTACGGCGGGGCGCTGCAGCTCGGCTTCAGCGGCACCTGGGGCATGGGCCTCGCCGCCGCCCAGCTGCTGCGCGAGGACAGCGCCGCCTCCGAGGCCGACGCCGAGGCGCTGGCGCTCGCGATGGCCTCGCCGCTGGAGACGCTGCGCCACCGCCCGCTGAGCGAGCTGCCGGGCATGTCGATCCCCGGCGTCGCGCCCTACTGGGCGGAGTGGCTGGAGCACGACCGGCGCGACGAGCACTGGGAGGCGCTGCGGCTCTCGAGGAACTACGCGGACTTCCGGGTGCCCGTGATGCATGTCGGCGGCTGGTTCGACCTGTTCACGCTCGGCACGGTGCGCAACTTCCAGGGCATGCACGCCGCGGGCGTCGCGGAGCAGCGGCTCTGGATGGGGCCGTGGTCGCACACCTCGTACGAGCGCTATCACGGCGACGTCGACTTCGGCGGGACGGCGCCGGTCGGGCTGTGCGGCATCGACGTGGCCTACCTCGCGTTCTTCGACGAGCACCTGCGCGGGCAGGAGCCCGAGGAGCCGCAGCCGACCGTGCGCTACTTCCTGATGGGGTCGAACGAGTGGCGCGACGCCTCGGCCTGGCCGCCCGCGGAGGCGCGCGCGCAGGCGCTCTACCTGCGCTCCGGCGGCGAGGCGCAGAGCGCGCGCGGCGACGGCCGCCTCGAGGCCGCCGCGGCCGACGGCGACGAGCCGCCCGACCGCTACCTCTACGACCCGGAGCGGCCCGTGCCGACCGAGGGCGGCTCGCTGCTCCAGCAGTCGGTCGGGCAGCCCGGTCCGCGCGAGCAGTCGCAGATCGAGGCGCGCGACGACGTGCTCTGCTACACGACCGCGCCGTTCGAGCAGCCGCTGACGGTCGCGGGCCCGGTCACGGTCGAGCTGTGGGCCGTCACGGACGCACCGGACACGGACTGGACCGCGAAGCTCGTCGCCGTCGATGCGGACGGGACGGCGATCTCGCTCTGCGACGGCATCCGCCGCGCCAGCTTCCGCGAGTCGCTCACGGACCCCTCGCCCGTGACGCCGGGCAAGGCCTACCGCTACGAGATCGAGCTGGGCAGCACGGCCTACCGCTTCGCGCCCGGCCAGCGCCTGCGCCTGCAGGTCTCGAGCTCGAACTTCCCGCGCTTCGACGCAAACCCGAACACCGGCGAGCCGGCGTGGCGCGCCGTCGAGACGCGCCCCGCCGTGCAGCAGGTGCTGCACGACGCCGCGCACCCCTCGGCGCTGCGGCTCTGGCTGCTGGACGAGTAGCGCCGCCTGCCGCTACGCCTTCGGGCGCATCCCGATCTCGCGCGGCGGCATGCCGAGGATCGCGCGCGCCTCGTCGGGCGTCGCCACCTCGCGGCCGGCCATGTGGGTCATCTCCACGGCCATCTCGACGTGCTCGACGTTCGTGTAGGCGTCCTGGCCGCGCTTGCCGTCGAGCATCGGGTTCTCGCCGATGCCGGTGCGGATGTGGCCGCCGGTGGCGGCCGCGAGCAGGCTCGTGCGGCGCAGCGTCGGCTCGCCGGGCAGGCCGTCGTAGACGGTGTTGAACCACTGGCACTCGAGGCCCGGCGGCAGCAGATCGAGGTACATCTTGAGACCGTCGATGCCGGGCGGCGGCCCGAGCGAGAACTCGTTCCAGAAGATCTTCATGATCAGCGTGTCGCCGATCAGGCCCTGCTCGTGGAAGCGCGCGATGTGCCGCATGTGGCCGGTGTGGCGCACGCCGATGCTGTAGCTGACGTTGAGCGCCCGCAGGTCTTCGAGCAGCTTCGCGACGAAGCTGCCGTCGTGCCCGGTGATGCCCTCCTCGGGGAAGATGTCGACCGTCGCGAGCTCCAGGCCCTCCACCTCGTCGCGCGCCAGCTCGAAGAGGTGCGGCGTGTTCTCCTCGTGCGCGCCGCGCTGCGTGGGGTAGACGAGCACGTCCGGGCACTCCTCGCGGATCAGCCGGTAGCACTCGAGGTACATCTCCGTGCCGAGGTGCCAGAGGTTCTGGCCCTCCTCGTCGCGCGGGTGGTAGTGGATGATCGCCGCGCCCGCCTTCGCGGCGGCGATGCCGTCGCGCGCGCCCTCCTCCGGGCCGTAGGGAACGTGCGGGTTGTCCTCCTTGCGCGCGGACTCGTTGATCGAGGCCTCGATGATCAGCTTCTCCATCGTTCCCTCCTTTCGCTTCTCCGCTGCGCCGCGAGGGTTCAGCGGGCGGCGGTGACCCCCTTGTCGTGCAGTTGCTCGATGTCCGGCCAGTCGTAGCCGAGCTCGAGCAGGACTTCCTCGGTGTGCTGTCCAAGCTCCGGAGCGGGTCCGCGCACGCCGCCCGGCGTCTCGCTGAGCTGCACCGACATCCCGATGGTGCGGTGATTGGGGAAGGTCGGATGATCGAGCTCGACGAGGTAGCCGTTCTGCCAGTGCTGCGGCTCGGCGGCCACGCCCGCGTAGTCGTAGACCGGCCCGCACGGGATCTCCTCCGCGACCAGGGCGTTCAGCCACTCCTCGCACGGCTTGCCGGCGAAGACCGCGCGGAACTCCTCGATCAGCCACGGCCCGTTCTCGAAGCGGGCGAAGGGGTCTACCGAGCGCGGGTCGTCGATCAGGTCGTCGCGGTCCAGCACGCGGCAGATCCGCGGCCAGAACTTGGGGTCGAGGCCGGCGATCGTGAACCACTCGCCGTCGGAGCCCTGGTACCAGCTGAAGGCGGCGTTGCGCGAGGCGCCCGGATTGCGCCGCTCCTGCGTGCCCGTGTGCAGGTAGCCGAGCAGCGAGAAGCCCTGCAGCGAGATCATCGCGCCGAGCTGGGAGACGTCCACCTTCTGGCCCACGCCGAAGCGCTCGCGGGAGACGAGCGCCGTCATCACCCCGTAGGCGAGCGTCATCCCGCCCACCTGGTCGGCGAGCCCCCAGGCAACCGAGGTAGGCGTGGCGCCCGGTCCGCCGCCCTGCGCGACAAGCGCGCCGCTCATGCCCTGCGCGACGTGGTCGAATGAGCCGCGGCTGCTCCACTCGCCGTCCGGACCGAAGCCGCTGTTCACGGCGTAGATCAGCTTCGGGTTGAGCTCGGCCAGGACGTCATAGCCGATGCCGAGGTTGTCCATGACGCCGGGGCGGAAGTTCTCCACCACCACGTCCACCGTCTGCACGAGCTTGCGGATCACCTCTTTGCCCTCGGCGGTGCGCAGCTCGAGCGTGATGCTGCGCTTGCCTCGGTTGAGCGCCTCGAAGTAGGCGCAGAAGCCGTCGGGTTGCCGCATGATCGCGCGCCCGGGGTCGCCGTCGCCGGGCAGCTCCACCTTGATCACCTCGGCGCCCATGTCTGCGAGCAGTTGCGTGCCGTGCGGTCCGTTCTGGTAGCGGGTGAAGTCGAGGATGCGAATCCCCTCGAGTGGTGACGGCATGCCGTGCTCCTTCCGCGCCGCGATCGCTGGCGATCGGGCGCGTCCCGTTCGTCGTCTCCGGGCCAAGACTTAGCACAAGCGGAGATGGCCTGTCGCGTTTCCGCGGGCTGCCTCGCGGCCGCTCGTCGTCGCTGCGGGCCGATTCGCTACAATGCACGGCGGATCGCGCCGCGGACGCGCGAACGCCGAGCGCCCGACGAAGGAGTGCAGCGCATGGTCGCCACCGACAAGCAATACGAGGTGATCGGAACCCGCCCCGTGCGTCACGACGGAGCCGACAAGGTGACCGGACGCGCGCAGTACGGCGCCGACGTACGGCTGCCGCGCATGCTCTACGGGCGCGTCATGCGCAGCCCCGTCGCCCACGCACGGCTGATCAGCATCGACACCTCGAAGGCGGAGGCCCTCGAGGGCGTGCAGGCCGTGATCACGGCCGCCGACATGCCGGATCCGGGCGACCGCATCGTCCCGACGATCCGCGGGCTGACGCCGCTGCGCTGGCTGCGCGGCTTCCTGCTCGCCAACGAGAAGCTGCTCTTCCGCGGCCACCCGATCGCCGCCGTCTGCGCCACCGACCCGCACATCGCCGAGGACGCCATCGACCTGATCGAGGTCGAGTACGAGGAGCTGCCCCCGGTGCTCGACGTGCAGGAGGCGATGTCCGAGGCGGCCCCGGTGCTGCTCGAGGATCTGCGCACGGAGGAGCTGGCGCAGGCCGCCTATGGCGCCTCGGGCGACAAGTCGGACGACCAGCAGACCAACATCGCCAAGCACCTCGTGATGGAGGTCGGCGACACCGAGGCGGGCTTCGCCGAGGCCGACATCGTCCTCGAGGGCGAGTACGGCACGACGATGGCGCACCAGGGCTACATCGAGCCGCACGCCTCGTCGGCGATGTGGCAGCAGGACGGCGAGCTGATCGTCTGGACCTCGACACAGGGCGCGTTCGGTATCCGCGACAACCTGGCGATGATCCTCGATCTGCCGGTCTCGCAGGTGAAGGTGATCCCGACCGAGATCGGCGGCGGCTTCGGCGGCAAGCTGAAGCTCTACTACGAGCCGCTGGCCGCGCTGCTCTCCCGCAAGACGGGCCACCCGGTCAAGATGCAGATGACGCGCACCGAGGTGCTCGAGGCGAGCGGCCCGACCTCCGGGACGCACCACCGCGTCAAGATCGGCGCGAAGAACGACGGCACGATCGTCGCCGTCGAGGGGCACTTCGCCTATGAGGCCGGCGCCTACCCCGGCTCGCCCTACGTCGCCGGGGCGCGCTGCGCCTTCGGCCCCTACGACATCCCGAACCAGTTCGTCGAGGCCTGGGACGTGGTGCTCAACAAGCCGCAGGTCGCCGCCTACCGCGCGCCCGGCGCGCCCTCCTCGGAGTTCGCCGTCGAGTCGCTGCTGGACGACCTGGCGGAGCGGCTGGAGCTGGACCCGATGGACCTGCGGCTCAAGAACGCCGCCGTCGAGGGCACCCGCCGCACCGACGGCGCGGCCTTCGGCTCGATCGGCGCGAAAGAGGTGATGGAGGAGATCAGGAACAGCGAGCACTACCGCTCCGAGCTGCAGGGCGAGAACCGCGGCCGCGGGGTGGCGATGGGCTTCTGGTTCAACGGCGGCAACGAGTCCAGCGCCTACGCCAACGTCAACGCCGACGGCACGGTCAGCCTCGTCACCGGCTCGGTGGACATCGGCGGGCAGCGCGCCGCGCTGGCGATGACGCTCGCCGAGACGCTCGGCCTCACGGCGCAGGACGTGCACCCCTCGGTGGCGTCGGACACCGACTCGATCGGCTTCACCGGGAACACCGGCGGCAGCCGCACGACCTTCGCCACCGGCTGGGCCGCCTACGAGGCGGCGATGGACATCCGCCGCCAGCTCGAGGAGCGCGCCGCCCAGATCTGGGAGTGCGAGCGTGACGCCGTGAGCTACGGCGACGACGGCATGCTCCACGGCCCCGCGGACGATGACGGCAACGCGCGCTCGATGAGCTTCAAGGAGATCGCCGGGCAGCTCGGGCAAACCGGCGGGATGATCCAGGGCCGCGCCAACGTCAAGCCGACCACCATCGGCCCCGCCTTCGCCGGCCATATCGTGGACGTCGAGGTCGACCCGGACACCGGCAAGGTCGACGTCCTGCGCTACACCGCCGTGCAGGACGTGGGCACGGCCGTGCACCCCTCCTACGTCGAGGGCCAGATCCAGGGCGGCGTCCAGCAGGGCGTCGGCATGGCGCTGAGCGAGGGCTACGACTTCGACGAGACCGGCCGGATGCGCAACGCGAGCCTGCTCGACTACCGCATGCCGACCGCGCTCGACCTGCCGATGATCGAGACGGTGCTGGTCGAGGTGCCCAACCCGGGTCACCCCTACGGCGTGCGCGGCGTCGGCGAGGTACCGATCGTGCCGCCGCTGGCGGCGGTCGCGAACGCGATCGAGGACGCGATCGGAGTGCGGGTGCGCAAGCTGCCGGCCACGCCGGACGCGATCCTCGCGGAGCTCCATCCGGAGGAGTAGCCCTCCGAAGGACGAGCCGCCCGGCCGCCGGTCACGGCCGCCAACGAGCGAACGCCAGCGGGAGCTGACCGGCGGGAGTTGCGATGTACCTGAACGAGTTCTCGCCGGACCTCGACGCCCACGACATGACGGACGCCGAGGAGTTCCGGAGCCTGCTGCAGAGCGCGAGCGACCTCGGCATCCCGCATCACCCGGGCGTGCGCTACGTCTCGCGCAACACCGTGGTGCAGCGGCAGCGCTTCCACTTCCTGGAGTGGGGCGATCCGGCCGCGCCGCCGCTGCTGCTGCTGCACGGCGGCAACCAGTCGGCGCACTCCTGGGACCTGGTCAGCCTGCACCTCGCGGATCGCTACCGCGTGCTGGCGCTCGACCAGCGCGGGCACGGCGACAGCGAGTGGGCGCGCGACGCCGCCTACGGCATCGGCGAGATGGCCGAGGACGCAAGCGCCTTCATCGCGCAGCAGGGCCTGGAGCAGCCGATCATGATGGGCCACTCGATGGGCGGGCGCGTCACGATGGAGGTGCTGAAGCGCCGGCCCGGCATCGCCCGCGCGGCTGTCTTCGTCGACGTCGGCCCGGTGATCAGCGGTCCGGGTACGCAGGCGATCCGCAACTTCATCCAGCGCAACATCGAGTTCGACGACCTCGAGGCGTTCATCGAGCGGGTGGTGGAGTACGACCCGTACCGCACACGCGAGCACATCACGCGCACGGTCCGCTACAACCTGATCCAGCGCGCCGACGGCAAGTACATCGCGAAATCGGACCGCATCCTGCACGACCCGAGCTTCCGCCGCGTGCGCGAGGGCGACGGCGTCCCGCTCAGCATCGGGATCGACGCCGTGCGCGACTTCGACCTGCCCGCCCTCGTGGTCCGCGGCGGCGACTCGAACGTGCTGACCGAGCAGGGCGCGGAGGAGTTCGCCGCGGCGCTGCCGCAGGGGCAGCTGCGGACCGTGCCTGAGTGTGGACATAACGTCCACTCGCAGAATACGCCCGGCTTCCTCGACGCGGTCACGCCGTTCCTCGACGCGCTGACGTAGCGCGTCTCGAGGCGGCCGGGCGCGCCCGGCTGTGGACCGCGGACAGCAGGCGCATCCCGTCCGGTCCCCTCTCCCTGCGGGAGAGCCAGTGCTTTGTGGGGGGAGTCCCCCCACACCCCCA